>CAYLSN010000039.1:12334-14931 GCA_964386015.1 uncultured Rhizobiaceae bacterium
GCCCTTGGCGGGCTCCACTGTCACGGATGCGCCCTTGTCGCCACGCTCGACCGACGTCACCTTCAGGCCGGTGCGGATGGTCATGCCCTGCTTTGCCAGCATGCGCTGGAACTGGCGCGTGACCTCTGCATCCATGCCGCCAAGGATGCTGTCGAGATATTCGACCACCGTCACCCTGGCGCCAAGTCTCGCCCACACCGAACCGAGTTCAAGGCCGATGACGCCGCCGCCGACCACGATGAGCTCATCCGGTACCGACGCAAGCGACAGCGCGCCTGTGGATGAGACGATGCGCTCCTCGTCGAATTCCAGCTCCACGCCCGGGATCCCGGCCACATCCGAACCCGTGGCAATGACAATGTTCCTGGCCTCGATTTCCTTTTCACTGCCATCGGCGCCCGAGACCCGTACCTTGCCGACTCCCAGCACGGAGCCGGTGCCCCTGAGCGTCTCGATCTTGTTCTTCTTGAACAGGAACTCCACGCCCTTCACATTGGCTTCGACCGTCGCTTCCTTGTGTGCCATCATCTTCGCGAGGTCGAGGCGAGGCTTTTCACCGACAATGCCGAGCGCCTCGAATTCATGCGAGGCCTTGTGATACATCTCGGTGGCATGCAGCAGCGCCTTGGAGGGAATACAGCCAATATTGAGGCAGGTCCCGCCGAGAGTCGGGTTCTTCTCGACCACCGCGACCTTCAGTCCGAGCTGGGCGGCCTTGATTGCGCAGACATATCCGCCGGGCCCGCTGCCGATGACGACGAGATCGTAACTCATCTGGAACTCCTCTTCCTCTCTCCCTTACAGATCCAGGACCAGGCGTTCCGGATCCTCCAACGTCTCCTTGATGCGTACCAGGAACGTAACCGCTCCCTGCCCGTCGACGATGCGGTGATCGTAGGACAGCGCCAGATACATCATCGGCCGAATTTCGACCTTGCCGCCGATCGCGACCGGCCGCTCCTGGATCTTGTGCATGCCGAGAATGCCGGACTGCGGTGCATTGAGTATCGGCGTCGACATCAGCGAGCCGTAGACTCCTCCATTGGAAATCGTGAAGGTTCCCCCCTGCATGTCCTCCAGTGCCAGCCGGCCTTCGCGCGCCGCTGTCCCGAGTCGACCGATCTCCTTCTCGATCGCGGCGATAGAGAGCTGATCTGCATCGCGGACGACCGGCACAACCAACCCCCGCTCGGTGCCGACCGCAACGCCGACATGGCAGAAATTCCTGTAGACGATATCCTGTCCGTCGATCTCCGCATTGACCTCGGGAATCTCCTTGAGCGCGTGACAGGCCGCTTTGACGAAGAAGCCCATGAAACCGAGCTTTACCCCGTGCTTCTGCTGGAACAGATCGCGGTAGCGGTTGCGCAATTCCATCACCGCGGTCATGTCGACCTCGTTGAAGGTCGTCAGCATGGCTGCCCGTTCCTGCGCTTCCTTCAGGCGCCGCGCGATGGTCTGGCGCAGCCGGGTCATGCGCACTCGCTCCTCCCGTGGCGCATCTTCCGGCCGGGAAGGCGCACGTTCGGCAGGCGTCGGCTTCGCCTCCGCGGCCGCCAGCACATCCTCCTTGAGGATCTGCCCTCGCTTGCCCGAACCCTGGATGGTGGACGGATCGAGATTTCTTTCCTGCAGTAGACGTTGCGCGGCAGGGGCCGGGGCCGGCGTTTCAGATGCAGCCTGCGTTGCCGGGGCTTCCACAGATTTTGCTTCCGGAGCACCCGCCGCGGCGGCCTCGCCTTCCGCGACCGCCCCGAGCACGCCTCCCGGCGAAACCGTCTCGCCTTCGGCTACCCGGATCTCCGCCAGGACTCCGCTGGCTGGCGCCGGAACTTCCAGCGTCACCTTGTCTGTCTCCAGCTCGACGAGCGTCTCGTCCGCCTTCACCGGGTCACCGGCTTTCTTGAACCACTTGCCGACGGTCGCTTCCGTAACGGATTCGCCAAGGGCGGGTACGCGGATTTCAGTGGCCATCCTGGTGATTCCCTTCTCTCTATCTTATTGCGCGTCGCCCAATGCGTCTTCCAGCAGCGCCGCCAGCTGTTCCAGATGCTTCGACATCAGCCCTGTCGCAGGCGATGCGGCGGCCGGCCGGCCGGCGTAGCGGGCGCGCCGGTGCTTCGCCTCGATATGGGTGAGCACCCATTCGAGATAGGGCTCGACAAAACTCCAGGCCCCCATGTTCTTGGGCTCTTCCTGACACCAGACCATCTCCGCATTGCGGAAGCGCGACAGCTCATTGATAAGTGCCTTGGCGGGGAATGGATATAGCTGCTCGAGCCTCAGCAGGTAGATATCGTTGATGCCGCGCCGCTCCCGCTCTTCATAAAGGTCGTAATAGACCTTGCCGGAGCACATGATGACACGGCGGATTTTCGAGTCCGTGACCAGCTTGATCGGCTCGTTCTTCAGATATTGCGCGTCGTCCCACAGCAGCCGATGGAAGGAGGACTCTCCCGCCATCTCCGAAAGTGTAGAGACCGCCCGCTTGTGACGCAGCAGCGACTTGGGCGTCATCAGGATCAGCGGCTTGCGGAAGTCACGCTTCAGCTGACGGCGCAGGATGTGGAAGTAGTTCGCCGGCGTCGTGACGTTGG
>CAYLSN010000040.1:0-1646 GCA_964386015.1 uncultured Rhizobiaceae bacterium
CGACGCCTTCAGCAGGATGCGCTTGTAGGGATGTCGCGTCGACATGCTACCTCGCTTCGAATCTGACCGGCCACCGGATACAGGAAGGGCGCCGCATTGTCACGCGGCGCCCCGCTGATTTGGCATCGCAATGCGGATCAGCCTTTCGCGACCGCCGCGACCTCCGAGGCGAAATCCGACTCGGCGCGCTCGATCCCCTCGCCCAGGGCGAAGCGGACGAAACCGGTAACGGTCGCCGGGGCGCCGATGTCCTTCTCGGCCTGCTTCAGCGCCTCCGCCACGGTCACGTCGGGATTGACGACGAAGGCCTGCTTCAGCAGCACGACTTCCTCGAAGAACTTGCGCATGCGTCCCTCGACCATCTTCTCGATGATGTTCTCGGGCTTGCCCGATTCGCGCGCCTGCTCGGCGAAGATGGCGCGTTCGCGGGCGACGGCAGCCGGGTCAACCTCCGCATCCGTCAGGGCGAGCGGACTCGCCGCCGCCACATGCATGGCGATCTGGCGCGCGATCGCCGCCGCTGCGTCGCGGTCGCCGGCGGTCTCGACGGCAACCAGCACGCCGATCTTGCCGAGCCCGTCCGCAACCTGATTATGCACATAGGTGCCGACCACGCCCTGCCGGACGGCAAGCCGGGCCGAGCGGCGGAAGGTCAGGTTCTCGCCGATGGTGCCGACCGCCTCGCGCACCGTATCGGCAACGCTCTTGCCCGTGCCGGGATAGGTCGCTTCCGCCACTGCCGCGGCCGAGCCGTCGGTCGTCAGGGCGACCCTGGCAATATTGGCGACGAGCTCCTGGAAGGCGCTGTTGCGGGCGACGAAGTCGGTCTCGGAATTGACTTCCACCACGACGGCGCTGGTCGCATCGCCGGCCACGCCGATCAGCCCTTCCGCGGCCGTGCGCCCGGCCTTCTTGTCCGCCTTCGAAATGCCCTTGGCGCGCAGCCAGTCCACCGCCGCGTTCAGATCTCCGTTGGTCTCGGTCAGCGCCGCCTTGCAGTCCATCATGCCGGCGCCCGTCATGTCGCGTAGCTGTTTGACCAATGCTGCTGAAATGCTCATGTCCGCCTCTCGCAATCTTGTATGAAACCGGTGCCCCGCACCTCGTGTCGGCCCGGTCGGCGCGAGCGCCTTGCCGCGCCCCGCGCCCGTCCCCGGGTAAAGAGCGGGCGGCCCGGCCGGGCGCCCGCCCGGCGGATCAGGCCTCGTCCGCTGCGGCCTCGCCGGCCTCCGGAGCCTCGGCCTGCAGCGCCGGCTCGAGAGTCTCCTCCGAAGCGCCGACATCGAGGCCCAGCGCGCCCTGCTGCCTGGCGATGCCGTCGATCGCGGCGCGCGAGATCAGGTCGCAATAGAGCGACAGGGCGCGGGCGGCGTCGTCATTGCCCGGGATCGGATAGTCGATCATGTCCGGATCGCTGTTGGAGTCGACGATCGCGACCACCGGAATGCCGAGGCGGCGCGCCTCCTGGATGGCGATGGCCTCCTTGTTGGTGTCGATGACGAACATCAGGTCCGGCGTCGAGCCCATGTCGCGAATACCGCCCAGCGCCCGCTCCAGCTTGGCGCGCTCGCGGTCGAGATTGAGCCGCTCCTTCTTGGTGAAGCCCTCGACATTGCCCGCCAGCAACTCGTCCAGCCGGCGCAGCC
>CAYLSN010000040.1:1656-14883 GCA_964386015.1 uncultured Rhizobiaceae bacterium
TCAAGCGCGAATTGAAATAATACTGCGACGAGAGCCTCGCGGCCTCGGCAACGATGTCGGAAGCCTGGCGCTTGGTGCCGACGAAGAGCAGGCGGCCGCCATTCGCCACGACATCGGACACGGCCTGCAGCGCCTGATGCAGCAGCGGCACGGTCTGGCTGAGGTCGATGATGTGGATGTTGTTGCGCTCGCCGAAGATGTACGGCGCCATCTTCGGGTTCCAGCGATGCGTCTGGTGACCGAAATGCACGCCGGCTTCCAGAAGCTGGCGCATGGTGAATTCTGGCAGTGCCATGTCTGTCGTTCCTTTCCGGTTGACCTCCACGGACCGCAAAGGCGGCAGCGCCGCCACCGGGGGTCTCGCCGGATTTCTCCCGGCCGAAACCATGGTCCGTGTGTGGAATGGCTGCGGCTATAGACCCTGCGGCCTTCCGATGCAAGCCCCGCCGCGCCCGGCCCGGCGCTATTGCGCGCAGTCGGACGCCGGCTCGTACAGGTCGAGGCCGACCAGCTTGCCGCGCATGGCGAAATCGCCGTAATCCATGACGATCGAGCGGGTGACGCCATTCTCGTGCAGCTTGAAGGCGAGGCGGTAGATCGGCAGTTCCTCGCCACGCTCCTCCGGTTCCTCGAAATAGGCGATGGATACCGGCCAGTACGCCTGGTCCGGCAGCGCCTTCACCGCCGGAGCCTCGGGATCGCCTTCCGCCGTGGTGGCGCGCCTGCCCACGACCACGGTGGTCGTCAGCACCTGATCCGCATTGTCGGAACCGTCGAAGATCGACGTCTCGTAGAAGGTCTCGCCGTCGCGGATCCGCTGCAGGAGGTCGAGCATGTGCCGGGTCGGAAAGAGGGTCGCCGCCAGCTCGTGGCGCACCTTTTCCGGCTTGACCAGCTCGACGATGGTCCGCCCGTCCTTCGCCGTCGCCGTGCCCCGCACCTCGCGGTCGAGCCGGCTGTCGACATAGGAGCGGCTCGCGAAGGTGAAGGTCGTGCCGGCGCCGTCCTCCCAGGTAGTGGCGCGCTGATCGGACAGGCGGATCAGGTCGTCCGAACGCACCTCGGTGACGAAACGGAAGTTCATCGTGTAGCCTTCGCACTGCGAGCCGTTGAACTCGTAGACCATGCGGCCGTCGATCCCGGTCACTCCCGAACGGTCCGTGGCACTTTCGAGCGCGATGTCGTATATGGCCCGGTGCGGCACGAGGGCCGCGGCGGCGGGAAGGACCCCGGATACGGACAGGGCAACGGCCAGGGAAAGGACGGTCGGCTTCATCGGCACCATTTCCTGCGAGGCGATCTTCCGCTATCGGGAGCCCGGACGCGGAAAGATGATTCCGGAATTGCCCGCGAAGCATATCGCCTGAAGCCCGGATCGACCAGCAAGGAAAACGGAAATGACAGGAAAGACCGAACAGCGCCTCGCCGAACTCGGCATCACGATCCCCGACGCTCCGCCGCCGGCCGCGGCCTATGTCCCCTGGCGCAGGAGCGGTTCGCTGGTGCTGACCTCGGGCCAGCTGCCGCTGGTCGACGGCAAGCTGGCGGCGACGGGCCTGCTGGGCGCCGAAATCGACCTCGAACAGGGCCAGGAGCTGGCGCGGATCTGCGCGATCAATGTGCTCGCCCAGGCGCGCAGCGCCGCCGGCGGCGATCTCGACCGGGTGCGCTCCGTCGTCAAGATCACGGTCTTTGTCGCCTCGGCGCCGGGCTTCACCGACCAGCATCTCGTGGCCAATGGCGCCTCCGGCCTGCTTGCCGCCGTCTTCGGCGACAACGGCCAGCACGCCCGCTCGGCGATCGGCACGGCCTCGCTGCCGCTGAACGCCCCGGTGGAGGTCGAAGCCATTTTCGAAATCGACTGATGCCGGCGGGGGGCGAAGATACGGGCTGGATCGCCGAACGGCCCATCGCGCATCGCGGACTGCACGACATGAACCGCGAATGCTGGGAGAACACGCTCCCCGCATTCGAGCGCGCATGCCGCAAGGGCTACGCCATCGAGTGCGATGTCACCATCTCCGCCGATGGCGTGCCGGTGGTCATCCACGACACCAATCTCGTGCGCCTGACCGGGCAATATGGCTGGACCTACCGCCACTCGGCAAAGACCCTGCGGTCCATGCGGATCGGGCGGACGCGCGACCATATTCCGCTGCTGCAGGACCTGCTCGATCTCGTCGACGGGCGCGTGCCGCTGATCGTCGAACTGAAGGCGGCGCGCCGTTTCGACGGGCCGCTGGTCGAGGCGGTGGCGAAGGCCTTGTCGAGCTATTCGGGCAAGGCGGCGATCATGTCGTTCGATCATCACCTCGTCCGCCGCTTCCCGACCGATGCCGGCCAGGTTCCCACCGGACTGACGGCGGAAGGATTGTCGGCGAAGCAGATCGAGGGCCATTTCTCCATGCTCGCCTACGGGATCGGCTTCGTCTCCTACGAGGTGCGCGAGCTCGACAATGTCTTCATCCGCTTCGTGCGCGAAAGGCTGTCCCTGCCCGTGATCGCCTGGACCGTGCGGGATCCGGAGACCGCGGAGGTCTCGCGCCGGCATGGCGCCCAGATCACCTTCGAGGGTTTCGAGCCGCCGCTGAACGGCAATTCGTAGGCCCGTCCGCCCGGCCGGTCCCGGTTCCATTTCGGTGCGAACCGCCCTATCTGTGCTGCATGCACAGCAAAACCTTCACCCTGCGCGTCGCGGACGGGATGAACGCCGTGCCGGCGGCGCAATGGAGCCGTCTGGCCGGCACGTCCCGCAACCGCGGAGCTTATTACAACCCGTTCCTGCGCCACGAATTCCTGCTGGCGCTGGAGGAATCCGGCTCGGCGACGGCACGCACCGGATGGTCGCCGGCGCATCTGCTGCTGGAGGACGGATCCGGCGAACTGGCGGGCGCCGCCCCATGCTACCTGAAAAGCCATAGCCAGGGAGAATATGTGTTCGACCATGCCTTCGAGCGCGCCGGCGGACGCTATTATCCGAAGCTGCAGGTGGCGGTGCCGTTCACGCCGGCGACGGGCCCGCGCCTGCTGGTCGCCGCCGGTCGCGACCCCGACCCGGCCAGGATCGCGCTCGCCGACGGGCTGCGCCGGTTTGCCGACCGCATCGGTGTCTCGTCCGCCCATGTCACTTTCGCCCCGCGCGCGGAGGCCGAGACGCTGGAGCGTTGCGGCTACCTGATCCGCAACGACCAGCAGTTCCACTTCCACAATCGCGGATTTGCGACCTATGGCGAGTTTCTGGATTCGCTCGCCTCGCGCAAGCGCAAGGCGCTGCGCAAGGAGCGCGAAGCCGCGCTCGCGGGCGGCATCACGGTGGAATGGCTGACCGGGAAGGACATTACCGAAGCGGTCTGGGACTGCTTCTTCAGCTTCTACATGGACACGGGCGGGCGCAAATGGGGGCGTCCCTATCTGACGCGGCGGTTCTTCTCGCTGGTCGGCGAAGCCATGGCCGAAGACATCCTGCTCGTCATGGCGCGGCGCAATGGCCGCTATATTGCCGGGGCCCTCAACTTCATCGGTTCCGACGCGCTGTACGGCCGCTACTGGGGATGTATCGAGGACCATCCCTTCCTGCATTTCGAGATCTGCTATCACCAGGCGATCGAATATGCGATTGCCCATCGCCTCCCGACCGTGGAAGCCGGAGCGCAGGGCGAGCACAAGCTGGCGCGCGGCTACCTGCCGGTGACGACCTGGTCGGCCCATTACATCGCCCATGCCGGTTTGCGCGAGGCCGTCGCCGCGTTTCTTGCCGAGGAGCGTCGCGAGGTGCTGGAGTATGGCGAGATCTTGACCGGACACGGGCCATTCCGAAAGTAGGGATGGCCCGAATCTTTCCCGAAAGGAACCGAAGCGATGAGCACCGAATACCAGGCGGACAACGTCTTTGCGAAGATTCTCCGGGGAGAGCTGCCGGCACACAGGATCTTCGAGGACGACGACACCCTTGCCTTCATGGACATCATGCCGCGCTGCAAGGGGCACTCGCTCGTCATTCCCAAGCGACCGGCGCGCAACCTGCTCGATGTCGATCCCGGCAGCCTCGCGGCCGTAATCCGGACGACGCAGAAGATCGCGCGCGCGTCGATGAAGGCATTCGCTGCCGACGGCGTCACCGTGCAGCAATTCAACGAAACGGCCGGCGGCCAGGTGATCTTCCACCTGCATTTTCATGTACTTCCGCGCTTTGCCGGAATCGCCCTCAAGCCGCATACCGGCGAAATGGAGCAGCCGGAAGTGCTGGCGGAGCATGCGAGGATGCTGCGGGAGGCGCTGGAACAGTAGAGGCCGGCCGGAAGCGGGGCGAGCGCGCAGGCATGTTGCCACGCCCGCACGCACGTGCATCCATATTCTTTACAATACAACCACTTCCGTGCCGATCTTCACGCGGTCAAACAGATCGATCACATGATCGTTGACCATGCGGAAGCAGCCATTGGAGGCGGCGGTGCCGATGGTCCAGGGCTGGTTGGTGCCGTGAATGCGGATATGGGTGTCGGCATTGCCGCGATAGAGATAGAGCGCGCGGGCGCCGAGCGGATTGTCGGGCCCGCCCTTCATGCCGTTGCGGTAGCGGGCATATTTCTCCGGTGCGCGCCGGATCATGTTCTCGGTCGGCACCCAGCTCGGCCATTTGCGCTTCGATCCGATCGTCGCCCGGCCCTTGAACTGCAGGCCTTCCGCGCCCACGGCGACGCCATAGCGCCGGGCCTTGCCCTCTTCCTCGACCAGATACAGGAACCGGTTCGCCGTATCGATGACGATGGTGCCGGGACTGTAGCCGGAATATTCCACGAGCTGGGGCTGGAAGCGCTCGTCGAGGGGCGGCCGGACCACTTTCTTCCTGGCTGCAGGCTGCGCCGGCCGCGTCGCCCGGATCGCCGGCTGCGTCACCCGGGGCGCCGGCTGCATCACCCGGGGTACTTCCCTGATACGTACCGAATTCGGCCTTGCCTGCGTCGTCTTCGGCTTGACCGTATAAATGGCATCGTCATGCCACCCCGCCGCCGCCGGCATGGTTCCAAGTGCCACGGCGATGAACATCGCTGCAAGAAATCGCATGGAAACCCCCGTCAAACTTCTCTGTCGCCGCCTCGTGATGGCAGACAATCTTTATAGAAGTCTAAACAAGGAATACCTAAATCATTCCGGGACCGTGCGCCAACCGGGCACGCCGTTCAACTTCAGGTGATCAGTGCGATCACTCCGTCGGAACCGATGGCGCCGGCTCCTGCTCTTCCCCGC
Source organism: uncultured Rhizobiaceae bacterium (assembly GCA_964386015.1). Taxonomy (GTDB): domain Bacteria; phylum Pseudomonadota; class Alphaproteobacteria; order Rhizobiales; family Rhizobiaceae; genus CAYLGY01. The sequence continues at coordinate 6,904 of CAYLSN010000040.1, forward strand.
CACCAAGCTGATCGAGAATGCCGCTGCCGCCCTGGCCGCTGGTTGCCGGCACCCGGTCGAGAATGTCGGTGGGCCGCTCGCCGTAGCGGGCAAGGATCGACAGGCCGAGCGAGGTGACGAAGAACGCGATCGCCAGCGCGCCGGTGACGCGCGTCAGCATGTTGGCGGCGCCGCGCGCCGTCATGAAGCCCGAACCTCCGCCAATGCCGAGACCGCCGCCCTCCGAGCGCTGCACGAGGATAACGCCGACCAGTGCGACGACGACCATCAGGTGAATGACGATGAGGACGGTCTGCATGATAGAGGATCCGGTTGTTCGGTGCCCGCGCAAATACACGTCTTTGCCGGGAATGAAAAGTGCTCCCCCAATATGGGGACGCGGTCGTCCGCTGCAATGCCCTTCAGCCGAACGCCGCGACGATGCCGAGGAAGTCGGCCGACTTCAGGCTGGCGCCGCCGACCAGCGCGCCATCGACATTTTCGACCGCCATCAGTCCGGCGGCATTGGCGGGCTTGACCGAGCCGCCATAGAGCAGCCGGATCCGTCCGGCCTCCGCCGTCACCCCGGCCAGTTCCGAACGCAGATGCGCGTGCGCGGCGGCGACATCGGCGGTGCTCGGGGTCAGGCCGGTGCCGATTGCCCAGACCGGCTCATAGGCGATGACGACATTGGCCGCGCTGGCCCCCTGCGGCACGGAACCGCGCAGCTGCTGCGTCAGCACCTCGAGCGTCCGGCCGGCGCGCCGCTCGGCCTCGGTCTCGCCGACGCAAATGATGGCGACGAGTCCGGCCCGCCAGGCCGCCCTCGCCTTGTCGGCGACAATGGCGCTGGTCTCGCCGTGATCGGCGCGGCGCTCGGAATGGCCGAGGATGACATGGCTCGCTCCGGCATCCTTCAGCATCTCTGCGGAAATATCGCCCGTATGGGCGCCGCTTGCCTCCCAGTGGCAATCCTGTCCGCCGGCGAGAAGGCCGGCCGGCACGAGGATGCCGGCGCCGCGATGCAGGAGCGTGGCCGGCAGGCACAGCAGAATGTCGCATGCGGCGCCCTCAGGGGCGCCTTCGGCCAGCGCGCGGATCTCCGCCAGCGATTCGCTCGTGCCGTGCATTTTCCAGTTGCCGGCGGCCAGCGGCCGGATGCCTGGGGTCACCTTGCAGCCCTCCTTCTTGCCGATTCCCTTTGCCCATCGTCTAGAGCCTTTGCCGCCGAAATGGAAGGCTCGGGCGGGTCGCGCGGCGCCCCGGCAGCCATCCGGAAATCGCGGCGCTTGCGGGATCCCGCCAGGCTAGCCTAAAAGAGCGGCAGGATCAGGAACGTCAGGCAGGACACGATGCTCGAATCCTTGCGCAAGGCTGCGGGAACCTGGGTTGCAAAGCTGCTGCTCATACTGCTGGTGGCGAGCTTCGCCGTCTGGGGCATTTCCGGGCAGATCATGGGCGGCCTCGCCGGCAATGCGGTCATCACCGCCGGCGAGACGACGGTCAGCCCGGTCGAGTACCGGCTGGCCTATGACCGCCAGCTATCCGTCCTGTCGCAGCGTTTCGGCCAGCTCGTCACGCGCGAGCAGGCCGTTGCGCTCGGCGTCGACAACCAGGTGCTCGGCCAGCTCGTCGCGGGCGCGGTGCTGGACGAGCAGGCGCGCGAGATGCGGCTCGGCCTGTCGAAGCAGCGCCTGGCGGAACTGACCGCCGAGGACCCGGCCTTCCAGGGTCCGGACGGCCGCTTCGACCGCGGCCGCTTCGAATATGTGCTGCGCCAGGTCGGCATGCGCCCGGAGGATTATCTGCGCAGCCGCAGCCAGGTCGCCGTGCGCCAGCAGATCGCTCAGGCCGTCGCCGAGGGCGTCGAGATCCCGCAGGTGTTCCTGTCGGCGCTGTCGCGTTACCGCGGCGAGGACCGCACGGTGGAATACATGATCGTGCCGGGAAATCTCGACGGTCCCGTCGCCGATCCCGAGGAGAGCGTGCTGAAAGCCTGGTTCGAGGAGCGACGCAGCCAGTACCGGGCGCCGGAATATCGCGGCTTCTCCTATGTGCTGCTGACCCCGGAGGAACTGGCCGATCCCGATTCGGTCACCGACGAGCAGGCGCGCGCCGATTACGAGCGGATGGTCGACCGCTATACCGAGCCGGAACGGCGGGCGGTGCAGCAGATCGTCTTCGCGACGCGCGAGGAAGCCGAGGCTGCGCGCAGGCGGATCGGCGAGGGTGCAACCTTCGCCGAGATCGCCGCCGCCGAGGGCAAGACAGAGGAGGACATCACGCTCGGCGAGCTGCGCCGGCAGGACATTGCCGACCCGGCCGTTGCCGAAGCCGCGTTCGCGCTGGCCGAGGGAGAGGTCAGCGACATTGTCGACGGCGCCTTCGGACCGGTGCTGGTGCATGTGCCGGAAATCGTGCCGGCACAGGTCCGGCCCTTCGAGGAAGTGCGCGAGGAGATCCGGCGCGATCTCGCCATTCACGAGGCGTCGCGGCTCCTGACCGACGCATTCAACCAGTACGAGGACCTGCGGGCGGGCGGCGCGACGCTGGCCGAGGCGGCAGAGAGACTCGATCTCGACCTGAAGAGGGTGGAAGCGGTCGACCGCAGCGCCCGCCGGCCCGACGGCAGCATTGTCTCCGACCTGCCCGAATCGCGGCGGCTGCTGCAGGAAGTCTTCGCCACCGAGGCGGAGGTCGAGAATCCCGCCATCCATGTCGGCACGACCGGCTATCTGCTCTACGAGGTCAACGAGATCCTGCCCGAACGGGATCGCGAGTTCGACGAAGTGCGGGACGAGGTGCTGGCCGACTGGAAGGCGGAGGAAGCGTCGCGGCGGGCATCCGAGACGGCGGCGGCCATCGAGAAGAGGCTGCAGGACGGCGAGACCCTTGCGGACATCGCGGCCGAGCTCGGACTCGACGTCGAGACGAAGCGCGGGCTGCGCCGTGACGGCAGCGATGCCGACCTCGGCGAAGAAGGTGTCGCGGCGGCCTTCGGCGTTGCCGTGGGCGGGACCGGCACGGTGCCGGCACAGCAGGAAGCGTCCTGGATCGTCTTCCGGGTGACGGAGAATTTCCTGCCGCAGGACGACAGCGTGGCGGACGAACTGCGCCAGGCGCTGTCGCAGCGGCTTACCGACGACCTCGTCGAGCAGCTGGCGGTGCAGCTGCAGCAGAAATATCGCGTGACCGTCAACCAGACGGCCATCAACCAGGCCCTGAGCTTCTGAACGGCGGCGCCATGGCGGAATTCCGGGAATATATCGGCAAGGTGGCCTCCGGCCAGTCGCTGACGGCGGAAGAGGCGCGGGATGCCTTCGACATCATCATGAGCGGGCGGGCAACGCCGAGCCAGATGGGCGGCTTTCTCATGGCGCTGCGCGTGCGCGGCGAAACGGTGGCGGAGATTTCCGGCGCAGTTGCCTCGATGCGCGCGCGCATGCTGACGGTGGAGGCGCCCGCCGACGCCATCGACATCGTCGGCACCGGCGGCGATGCTTCCGGCACCTACAATGTCTCGACCCTGGCGGCGCTGATCGTCGCCGGCGCCGGCGTGCCGGTCGCCAAGCACGGCAATCGCGCCCTCTCCTCGCGCTCGGGGGCCGCCGATGCCCTGGCGGCCCTGGGCGTGAACATCGAGGCCGGGCCGCAGACCATTGCCGCCTGCATCCGCGAGGCCGGGGCGGGCTTCATGTTCGCTCCGTCGCATCATCCCGCAATGCGCCATGTCGGCCCGACCCGGATCGAGCTCGGCACCCGCACCATCTTCAACCTGCTCGGCCCGCTGGCCAATCCCGCCGGGGTGCGCCGCCAGCTGCTCGGTGTGTTCCTCGCCGACTGGGTGGAGCCGCTGGCGCAAGTGCTGAAGGTGCTGGGCAGCGAGGCTGCCTGGGTCGTGCATGGCAACGGGCTCGACGAGATCACCACTGCCGGGGTCACGCGCGTCGCCGAGCTGAAGGATGGCAGGATCCGGACATTCGAGATTCGCCCCGAGGATGCCGGCATTGCTCCGGCGAGACTCGACAGCCTCAGGGGCGGCGATGCCGAGACCAATGCGGCGGCCCTGCGCGAAGTTCTGGCGGGCGCACGCAATGCCTATCGCGACATCGCCGTGCTGAATGCCGCCGCCGCGCTGATCGTTGCCGGCCGGGCGGAGGATCTGAAGCAGGGCGCCGCCCTGGCGGCGCAGTCGGTCGATACCGGCGCCGCCGCCGCGGTGCTGCAGCGACTGATCGAGGTTTCCAACCGGAGCGGCTAGATGTCGGACATTCTGAAGCGGATCGAGGCATACAAGCGCGAGGAGGTCGCGGCGGCGAAAGCGGCCGAGCCGACGGCCGAGATCCTGGCCCGCGCACGGGACAGGTCGGCGCCGCGCGGCTTTCTGAAGGCGCTGCAACGCCGCCGCGACGAAGGGCGCATGGGCCTGATCGCGGAGATCAAGAAGGCCAGCCCGTCGAAAGGGCTGATCCGGGCCGATTTCGACCCGCCGTTGCTGGCGCGCGCCTATGCGGCCGGTGGCGCCGCCTGCCTGTCCGTGCTGACCGACAGGCCGTCTTTCCAGGGCGCGCCGGAATTTCTCGGCGCGGCGCGCGACGCCGTCGCCCTGCCGGTGCTGTGCAAGGATTTCCTGTTCGAGCCCTATCAGGTCCACCAGGCCCGGTCCTGGGGCGCCGACGCGATCCTGATCATCATGGCGGCGGTGAGCGATGACGAAGCGCGCGCGCTGGAGGAGGCCGCCCTCACCTGGGGCATGGACATCCTGGTCGAAGTCCATGACGAGCCCGAGACGGAACGGGCGCTGCGCCTCTCTTCTCGCCTGATCGGCAGCAATAATCGCGACCTGCGCACCTTCGAGGTCGATCTCGCCACCAGCGAGCGCCTTGTCCGGCAAATCCCGGACACGCATGTGGCGGTCGGGGAAAGCGGCATCTTCGCGCATGCCGACTGCCTGCGACTGCAGCGCGCCGGTATTCACTGCTTCCTGGTCGGCGAAAGCCTGATGCGCCAGCAGGACGTCACCCTGGCGACAAAGCGCCTGCTGGGCGAGGCGGATGCCCCGGCGGAGGCCTGAAGGATGCAGGAGCGCCCGGACAGACTGACCCATATCGGCGCGAGCGGGGAAGCGCAGATGGTGGACGTGGCCGGAAAGGAGGTCACGCTGCGCACGGCGGTCGCCACCGGCACGGTCACCATGCGGCCGGAGACCCTCGAGATCATCCGGCGTGGCGACGCCGCCAAGGGCGACGTGATCGGCACCGCCCGCATTGCCGGAATCATGGCCGCAAAGAAGACGGCGGAACTGATCCCGCTCTGTCATCCCCTGGAACTGACCAGGGTCACGGTTGAAATCGAGCCCGATCCGGAGCTGCCCGGTCTGCGGGTGACGGCAACGGCGCGGGTCGCCGGGCGGACCGGCGTCGAGATGGAAGCGCTGACCGCGGTGAGCATCGCCTGCCTGACCATCTACGACATGGCCAAGGCGGTCGATCGGCACATGGTGATCGGCGCCATCCGGCTGGTGGAGAAAAGCGGCGGCCGCTCCGGCGACTGGAAGGCGCAGCAATGAGCCTGCTTCCCGTCGCGGAGGCGCTGGCCCGGCTGCTGTCCGGCGTCGAGCCGCTCGAACCGGAGGAGGTGCCGCTGGACAGGGCCGCCGGGCGGGTCCTGGCGGCCTCATTGACGGCATTGCGCACGCAGCCGCCCTTCAGCGCTTCCGCCATGGATGGCTATGCGGTCCGGGCCGGGGATGTCGCCGAGGTGCCGGCGATCCTGCGCCTTGCGGGCGAGGTCGCCGCTGGCCAGGAGTACGGCGGCAATCTCGGTCCGGGCGAATGCATCCGCATCTTCACCGGCGCGCCAATGCCCCGGGGCGCCGACGCGGTGCTGATCCAGGAAAATGCCGAACGGCTTGCCGACGGCCGCGTGCGGGCGCTGGCGCCGGTGACGGCGGGGCGGCACGTCCGTCCGGCGGGACAGGATTTCGTCCAGGGGCAGGAGTTGCTGCCGGCAGGCCGCGTGCTCGACGCCGCCGCACTCGCCCTCGCCGCAGCAGCGAACCATGCGCGGCTGCCGGTCATCCGCCGCCCACGCATCGCCATTCTTGCCACGGGCGACGAGCTCGTACCTCCCGGGTCGCTTCCGGGCCCGGGCCAGATCGTCGCATCGAACAGTTTCGGCATCGCCGCGATTGTCGCCGGCGCCGGCGGCGAAGCGATCGATCTCGGCATCGCCCGGGATGACAGGCAGGCCATCGCCGCCGCCATTCGCAGCGGGCTCGACGACGGCGCCGATGCGATCGTGACGATCGGCGGCGCTTCGGTCGGCGATCACGACCTGGTCGGCGAGGTGCTGGAGGAGGTCGGCTTCGCACGCACCTTCCACAAGGTGGCGATGCGACCGGGCAAGCCGGTCATGTCGGGCAGGATGGGGTCGCGGCACCTGCTCGGCTTGCCGGGGAATCCGGTTTCCGCCATGATCGCGGCATGGATCTTTCTCGAGCCCCTGGTCGCCCTCCTCGGCGGCAGGCCGGAACCGGCGCGTCTGCGGACCGGACGCCTCGCTGCGGCAATGCCCGCCAATGGCGACCGGCAGGACTATGTCCGGGCACGAATTACCCTCAACCGGGACGGCCTCGTCGCAACGCCCTTCGACCGCCAGGATTCCTCGCTGATCCGCGTTCTTGCCGAGGCCGACGGCCTCGTCGTGCGCCCTCCCCATGCGCCGGCGGCGATGCCGGGCGAGTCATGCGACATCTTGCTGCTGCGGCCGGCGCCGTCGCCGACCCCATAGAGCTGCCGGTTCCTGCCGCTGCCCGTCCCTGCCTGCCGCCGCCGAGAAAGAACTTGCCTCCCGGTCAAGGCTGGTGCTACGTTGGCAATATACATTTGCATAAGGGAGGTTCCAATGCGCCCGATCACGATTGCGGCCGGCATTGCCGGTGTGCTCCTGGCGACGCCGCTCATGGCTCAGCCATCCTCTACACTGTCCACCGTGATGGAACGGGGACGGCTGATCTGCGGTTCGGACGGTAACCGTCCCGGCATTTCGGCGCCGGACAGCCAGGGTGAATGGCAGGGCTTCGAGGTCAAGTTCTGCCGCGCCATCGCCGCGGCGCTGTTCGACGACCCCACCGCCGTCGAGTTCATCCCGCTGTCGACCGTGCAGCGTTTCCCGGCGCTGCAGTCGGGCGAGGTGGACCTGCTGGCGAGATCGACCACGGTCAACCTGTCGCGCGATACTTCGCTCGGCTTCGATTTCTCGCCGGTCACCATGTATTCCATGACCGGCATCATGGCGCACAAGGATCTGCAGGTCGAGACCCCGCAGGATCTCGACGGCGCGACGGTCTGCATCCCGCCGGGCGCATCCTCGGAGCGCAACGTGATCCAGTTCGCCGAACGCGAAGGCATCGCGCTCGAACCGCTGGTCATCGAAGGCGCCTCCCAGCTCAACGAAGCCTATCTGTCGCGCCGCTGCGACGCCATGTCCAACTTCATTCCCGGCCTCGCCATCATCCGCGCCTTCCAGGCCCCGGATCCCTCGGCGCACGACATCCTGCCCTTCGTGCTCGCCAAGGAACCGCTGGCCATCGCCGTTCGCCAGGACGACGCCCAGTGGAAGGACATCGTCACCTGGGTCGTCAACGCGGTGATCTCGGCGGAGGAGAACGGCATCACCTCGCAGAATGTCGACGAGTTCAGGGATCATGAGGATCCGTCGATCCGGCAGTTCCTCGGCGTCGGCGGCACATTCGGCGACATGCTGGGCATTGCGAACGATTTCGCCTATCGTGCAATCAAGCATGTCGGCAATTACGGGGAGATCTGGGAGAGCACGGTCGGAATGGATTCGCCGCTGAAGCTCGACAGAGGCCAGAATCGCCTGTGGACGGATGGCGGGCTGCTCTATTCGCCTCCCTTCCAGTGATCCATGCCCCATTTCGTCCGGAGCGCGCCCAGTTCGCGCTCCGGACCCATTGCGGAGAACACCTTGCGGCCG
>CAYLSN010000041.1:0-386 GCA_964386015.1 uncultured Rhizobiaceae bacterium
ACGGCAAGCACCACGGCATGACGGCCGAGACCCGCCGCAATATCGAGCTGGCGATCGCCCGGCTGGACTACCGGCCGAACCTGATCGCCCGTGGCCTGAAGAAGGGAAGACAGTTCTCGATCGGCGTGCTGATCGTCGACCGGTCGCCACGCTTCCTGACGGACCCGTGGACGACGAATCTCGTCGCGGGTGTCAGCAATTACCTGAACGAGCGCGGCTACAGCGTGGTGCTGCACGGCACCGTCGCCTCCCGGGTGGCCAACATATCCATGTTGCGCAACGTCATGGTGGACGGGCTCGTCGTCCTGCTTTCCGGGCCGCGGCAGCAGCGCGAGGAAGTGGTCGCGCTCCTGCGGCGCCTGCGCCAGCCCGTCATCCTGTTCCAG
>CAYLSN010000041.1:396-14440 GCA_964386015.1 uncultured Rhizobiaceae bacterium
ATGTATGCATCGTGCGCCAGGACGATTATGGCGGCGCGCTGCGCCTCGCCGGAGGACTGCTCGGATCGGGCGTCCGCCGGCTGGTGACGCTGACCTCGGACTGGCCCTGGCCGGCGCTGGAGGAACGCGAACGCGGCATTCGCGACGCGATTGACGGCAGCGGTCTCGATGTGGACCACGAGGTGCTGCGCTGCCCGGAGACGGGCGTCGCCGAGATCGGCGCGGCGCTTTCGGAATATGCCGGCAGGAAGGGCCTGCCCGATCTCGTCATGGCCTGCAACGACCAGATGGGAATCATCGCCATGCAGCATCTGCGCCAGTCCGGCGCAGCGGTGCCGGACGATGTGATGGTCACCGGCTTCAACGCCTTCGAATTCTGGAAATATGCGGCGCCGCTGCTCACATCGGTGCGCTCGCCTGCCTATGAGCTCGGCGGCGAAGGCGCCAGGCTGCTGCTGGAGCGCCTGGAGAGCGGCGCCTTCCGCCAGAGGCAGCTGGTCCTTCCCGTCGAGCTGCAGCCCGGGCAGTCGACCCGGCCCTTCTGAGCGGTCTTTCGCAACAACTCCGGACGCTCCCGGGGAGCCCGGAACGGGATCACCTCAGCAGGGCGAGCATTCGCGCAAGAGCCTTCTTCAGGAAGCTGGCCCGATATTGCCGGAGCAGCGTACCGAATTGCGGGTGGTCCACCCCGGACTGCGCGCATTGCCGGATAAGGCCGGGCAATTCATCTTGCAGACTTACCGCAGCATCGGAGGGAGCGGTGGCCCCGCCGGAATCGACCTCTGTCCGGTCGATTGCCGGATAGTTCGCTCCCTGGATGGCGCCAGCTGCCGCCGCCGAGAATTCCCCCGCCATTGCCGAAACCCCCTCGCATCAGCAATGCGGTTTTCATAACATGAAATCCCGAATTTGTATCGGTTATTGTCAATCTTGCCTGCCGGCAGCAAGAAGCTTTGCAGCAACGCGCGCCATGCCGTCCGTTTCACGGCATCGGGTCGGCGTAGAGACCTCTGCGTGAAGTGGTGACGCCCATGCGGACGAGGCTGGTTGCAAGGCCGACGGCGCTGGCGATGCCGTCGATGACCGGGATGCCGTAGATGCGGCTCAGACGCTCCGTCATCCCCGCCATGCCGGCGCAGCCGAGGACAATGGCCTCGGCGCCGTCACGTTCGATCGCCAGCCGGATCGTCGCGTCGATCTGTTCCAGAAGCTCGCCGGCGGCATTCTCCAGCGCGAGCACCGGCACGCCGCTTGCCAGGATCGAGGCGCATTTGCGCGACAGTCCATGCGTGTCGAGATTGTTCTGCAGGATCGGCACGGAACGGGCCAGGGTGGTGACGATGGAGAAGCGGTGCGAGACCAGCGAGGCGGTATGGCAACCGGCTTCGCCGATGCCGATCACCGGCGTGCGGGCGACGCAGCGGGCGGCGTCGAGGCCGGTATCGTCGAAGCAGGCAATGACAAATGCGTCCGCGTCGTCGCGCTGCCGGATCAGGTCGAGCATTCCGGGAATCGCGGCGACGCCGTCGGCAATGCCCTGGATCGCGGGCGGGCCGGACCGGTTTGTCAGCGCGACGATCTCCACATCGGGTCCCGCCGCCATGCGGGCGGTTTCGGCCACCAGCGCCGTCATCGAATCGGTCGAATTGGGATTGACGCAGACGATCCGCATGCCGGCTCACACGGTTTCGCGCGACATCAGCCATTGCTGATGCGTCATGGTCGGCAGCTCGAACTGTTCGCGCGTCGTCGAATAGCCATGTCCGCCCATGCGGCCGATGGCGTCGAGGCCGGCCTGGTCGACATGGAAGCGTTCGAGATCCACGAGGTCGTGGCGGATATGCATGTGCAACACCCTGCCCAGCACGATCTCGCGCGAATTGCCGAGCCCCAGCGTCAGGTGGCGGCGGCACTCCAGCGCCACCGGCGCCTCGCCGATATAGGGGCAAGCGACCGTCCTGCCCGGCATGGCCGTCAGTTTCGCCTCCTTGAGCTCGTCCACGTCCGACGGGAAGGGCACGGCGCAGACATTCATGGCCCGCGTCATGGCGAGATCCACGATGTTCACGGTGAACTCCTCGGTCAGGCGGATGTTCAGCATCGTGTCCTTGAACGACATGTCGGCATGATTCTCGATCCCGAGCGCCACGATCGGAGGGTCGGCCGAGAGGCAGTTGAAGAAACTGTAGGGCGCCGCATTGACCCGGCCCGAGGGATGCTGCGTGGTGACCAGCGCGATCGGCCGGGGCACGACTGTCCCGATCAGGAGCTTGTAACGCTGGCGCGGGGTGATGCTCGCGAAGTCGATCCCGACATGATCTGAACCGGCCGCGGCTTTGCTGGGATGGGACATGTCGGATTTCCTCGACGGGTCGCTTCAGGCTGTTTTCGCATATTCGCGCAGGATGGAGCGGATGTCGGCGGGGCCGACCTGCTCGCCGATCTGCGCCCGTTCCTCCACCGCTTCCAGATGGTGCTCCATCTCCCGCATCGCGCGATCGGGGTCGCGCTGCCGCAGTGCCTCGATGATGCGCAGGTGCTCGTCCACCCCGCATTCGCCGGAATGGGGGCGGCTGTAGAGCGCCAGGATCAGGGAACAGCGCGACACGATCTCGCTGACATAGCGGGCGAGGGGCTTCGACCCCGTCAGATGGGCGAGCAGAATGTGGAATTCGCCGGCGAGCCGCATGGAAAGCGGACCCGGCACGTTCATGGCCGCCCGCTCCTCCTCGACATGCGTTTCCATCCGGTGGAGATCTTCGGCCGTCACCTGCCGGCAGAGACGCGTCACGACCTCGCGCTCCAGGCAGCGCCGCAGGGAAAAGATGTCGAGCGCTTCCTCGAGGGTAGGCTCGGCAACTGCGGCGCCCCGGTTGGCGCGGATGTCGACAAGACCCTCGGCGCTGAGCCGCACCAGCGCATTGCGAACCACTGTCCGGCTGACGCCGAACTGCTCCCCGATGGCGTCTTCCGGCAGCTTCATCCCGGGAAGCAGCGCCTGCTCGATGATGGCGCGACGCAGCGAATAATAGACTGCATCGCTTCGGTTTGACGTCGTGGTCACGTGCATCTCCTGCCCCAGGCCCTCGGCCTCCTGTTTAGGATGAATTCAATACCGCGTCAAGATCGTATACATTCTGCTTGCAAATCTTAGACAGCCATCGTATACGACAATTGGGAGGCCAGTCGCTGAAGAGAGAGCCTGCCTGGCTGGGCCAGCCGGCGCGCCGGGCTCAGCGAAAGAAAGCGTCCTGAAGGGAGAGAACATGCCTAAAGCCAGAATCGTACAGTTGGCCGCAGTGACGGCCTGCCTGCTCGCCACGTCTGCCTCGGCCGAAACGCTGCGCTGGGGGGCCAATCGCGACATCTTTTCGCTCGACCCCTATTCCTATGGCGACAGCTTCACCATCAACGTGCTCAATCACGTCTATGAAGGGCTTGTCCGCTACAACCGGAACCTCGAGATCGAGCCCGCGCTTGCCACTTCCTGGGAGGTGGTCTCCGATACCGTCTGGCGGTTCAAGCTCCGCGAAGGCGTCAAGTTCCACAATGGCAACCCGTTCACCGCCGATGACGTGATCGCCTCGCTGGAGCGCGTCAGCGATCCCGCCTCGCCGCTGAAGGGCAACCTGCCTGCCTACAAGAGTTCCACCAAGGTCGACGACTACACCGTCGACATCGAGCTGAACGGCACCTATCCGCTGCTGCTCAACGACCTGACCAATATCCACATCTTCGACAAGGAGTGGCTGGTCGAGAACAATGCCGAGAAGCCGACCGACGTCGGCGCCGGCATCGAGGGCTATGCCACCCACAATACCAATGGCACCGGGCCCTTCATCCTCGAGTCGCGCCAGCCGGACGCGAAGACCGTGTTCGTGGCCAATGCCGACTGGTGGGACGAGCCGCAGCACAATCTCGACCGGATCGAGTTCAATCCGATCACTTCCGCCGCGACGCGCGTCGCCGCGCTGCTGTCCGGGGAGGTGGACTTTGTCGACGACGCTCCCGTGCAGGACCTGCCGCGCCTGCAGGCCAGCCCCAATGTCAAGGTGCTGGAGCGCACCGACATCCGCACCATGATGCTGGGCATGAACCGGCAGGAGGAGCTGGTGGCCGGCGGCAAGAATCCGCTCAACGACCTGCGCGTGCGCCAGGCGCTGCAGATGGCCATCGATACGGATCTGCTGCGCGAGCGGGTCATGCGCGGCAAGTCGCGCACCGCCGGAACCGTGGTTGCTCCTGAAATTCCGGGCTATTCGGCGGAGCTTGACGTGCCGGTGCCGACCGATCCGGAGAAGGCGAAGGCGCTGCTGGCGGAGGCCGGCTATGGCGACGGCTTCGAATTCGCCTTCGTCTGCGCCAATGACCGTTACGTCAATGAGGAGCAGATCTGCCAGGCCATCGCCTCGATGTGGTCGCGCATCGGGCTGAAGCCGAAGCTCGACATTGCCCCGCGGTCGGTGCAGACGCCCAAATTCACCTCCGGCAAGACGGATGTGTACGCCATTGCCTGGGCGACCGAGCCCATGCTCGATTCCTACAGCATCCTGGTGCAGATCCTGCACACGAAGACGGGCACCGCCGGGGTCTTCAACTGGGGCGGCTGGTCCTATCCGGAACTCGATGCGCTGGTGCAGAAGGCGGGCGTGGAGCTCGACAGGGAGAAGCGGCTCGCCATCCAGATCGAGGCGCTGAAGATGGTCAAGGACGAGGTCATCCTGATCCCGATCCATCAGCAGCCGATGGCATGGGCGGTCGGCGCCGATTTCGAGGAAATGCCGCAATTTGCCGACAACAAGCCGCGGCTCTGGTACGCTCGCAAATAGAGGCTGTCCGGTGCTCCGGCCTGCCGCCGGAGCACCCCTGACCGATCGGGAGCCGTTCCATGCTCGTCTTCCTGGCAAAGCGCATCATCAATGCGGCCCTGGTGATGCTGGCCGTCGCCGCGATCGCCTTCGCGATCTTCCGCTTCGTCGGCGACCCGGTCGAGATGATGGTGAATGAGCAGGCCACGCAGGCCGAGCGCGACGAACTGCGCGAACGCCTTGGCCTGAACCAGAGCGTCCCCGCCCAGTATGTCAGCTTTGTCGTCCGGGCGGTGCAGGGCGATTTCGGCATCTCCTACCGCAATCAGCGCGAAGTATCGAGCCTGATCGCCGAGCGCTTCCCGGCGACGCTGGAGCTGGTCATCGTCGCCACGCTGCTGTCGCTGGTGATCGGCATACCGGCCGGGGTCATCACCGCGATCCACCGCCGCAAATGGTATTCGGAAGGGTTGCAGCTATTGTCCATCGTCGGGGTATCGATGCCGAGCTTCGTCGTCGGGATCCTCCTCATCCTCATCTTTTCCGTAACGTTCGGCTGGCTGCCGGCATTCGGCCGCGGCCAGGTGGTCGATCTCGGCTGGTGGACGACGGGCTTCCTCACCCCTTCCGGACGCGCCGCGCTCATCCTGCCGTCGCTGTCGCTGGCGCTGTTCCAGGTCACGCTGGTCATGCGGCTGATCCGGGCGGAAATGCTCGAGACCATGCGCACCGATTATATCCGTTTCGCGCGGGCCCGCGGCGTGCCGGCGCGGATCGTCCATTTCCGCCACGCCCTGCGCAACTGCCTGATGCCGGTGATCACGCTGACAGGGATGCAGTTCGGCAATCTGATCGCCTTCGCGCTGATCACCGAAACCGTGTTCCAGTGGCCCGGCATGGGACTCCTGTTCATCCAGGCGGTGACCTTCGTCGACATTCCGGTGATGGCGGCCTATCTCTGCGTCGTTTCCTTCATCTTCGTCGCGATCAACACGCTGGTCGACATCACCTATGCGGCGATCGATCCGAGACTGCGCCAGCAGGCCGGCTAGGGAGGAAAGGATGACGATTCTCGACGACGGCAACCGTTCGGCTCCGCTCCTCCGCCGCTGGCTGGAGAGCGATTTGTGGTGGTCCTTCCGCCGCAGTCCGCTGGCCATCGGCTCGGCGTGCCTGCTCTCCCTGCTGGTCGTCACGGCGTTCCTGGCGCCGGTCCTGTCGGTGCAGGATCCGTACGATCTGGCCGCGCTCGACCTGCTCAACGCCGAGCTGCCGCCGATCTGGATCGAGGGCGGGCAGTGGCCCTATATTCTCGGCACCGACATCCAGGGGCGCGACATCTATTCGGCCATCCTGTACGGGTCGCGCATCTCGATCATCATCGGCATCGCCTCCGTGGCGCTGTCGATGATTGTCGGCCTCGCCCTCGGCCTCCTCGCCGGATATCGCGGCGGCTGGGTCGACAATGCCCTGATGCGCGTCGGCGACATCCTGCTGTCCATCCCCACCATCCTGATGGCGATCCTGGTCAGCGCCGTGTTCCGGGAAATGCTGCCGGCGGCCTTGCGCGATTCCTTCTCGGCGGTCATCCTCATCATCGCCATCTCGCTTTCCGCCTGGGTGCAGTATGCCCGCACGGTGCGTGCCCTCGCCATGGTCGAGCGCGGCAAGGAATATGTCCAGGCAGCACGGCTGATCCGGGTCACCCCGACCCGCATCATGCGGCGCCACATCCTGCCGAACACGCTGACGCCGGTGCTGGTCGCGGCCACGCTGAATTTCGGGCTCGCCATCCTGATCGAGGCGACGCTCAGCTTCCTCGGCGTCGGCATGCCGCCGACCGAGCCGTCGCTCGGCACGCTGATCCGCATCGGCAACGAATATCTGTTCTCCGGCCTGTGGTGGATCGTGGTGTTTCCGGCAATCCAGCTGTCCCTGCTCGTATTGTCGGTCAATATTCTCGGCGACTGGCTGCGCGACGCGCTGAACCCGAAACTGCGTTGATGGAGGTCGTGCCAATGAAAGGCTCGCTTCTGCTTGCCAATGTCCGGCCCATGGGGGGAGAGGCGGCCGACCTGCTGATCGAGGACGGAGTAATCCGCCGCATCGCGCCTGCGATCGAGGCGCCCGCAGTCGCGGTCGAGGATGGCGGCGGCCGCATCGTCCTGCCCGGGCTCGTCGACGCACACACCCATCTCGACAAGTCGCTGCTCGGCATGGACTGGTACCGCAACGAGGTTGGGCCGGCCCTGCTCGACAAGATCGAGAACGAGCGCCGCGCCAAGAAGCTGCTCGGCATCGATCCGGAGCGGCAGGCGATCCGACAGTCCCTGCAGTCGCTCGCCTTCGGCACCACGCATATCCGCAGCCACGTCGATGTCGACACGGAGCACGGCCTCGCCGGCATCGAGGGCGTCATGCGCGCCCGCGAAGCGCTGGGCGGCGTTGTCGACATCGAGATCGTCGCCTTTCCGCAAAGCGGACTGATGATCCGCGAAGGCACGGCCGACCTTCTGCGGCAGGCGATGGAGCTGGGCGCCGAAATCGTCGGCGGCCTCGATCCCTGCGGCATCGACCGCGATCCCAAGGGCCATCTCGACACGATCTTTTCCCTTGCCGAACGGTTCGGCAGGCCGGTCGACATCCACCTGCACGAACCCGGCGAGCTCGGCGCCTTCTCCCTGGCGCTCATCCTCGAGCGCACCAGGGCGCTGGGCATGCAGGGCAGGGTGACGGTCAGCCACGCTTTCTGCCTCGGCGACCCGGCCGTTGCCGCCCGCCTGATCGACCAGCTGGCGGATCTTGCCGTGCACATCATCACCACCGGACCGGCGGCGCGGCCGGCCCCGCCCGTGGCGGCGCTTCGCAAGGCGGGCATCGCCGTCGGCGCCGGCAATGACGGCTTCCGCGACACCTGGGGCCCCTACGGCAATGGCGACATGCTCGAACGCGCGATGTTCATCGGCATGCGCAACGATTTTCGCCGGGATGACGAGGTGGAGGCGGCGCTCGATGTCTGCACCTTCGGCAATGCCCGCATCCTGGGGCTGGAGAAGTACGGGCTGGCGCCCGGATGCCATGCCGACCTCGTGCTCGTCGAAGGAAGGACGCTCGCCGAGGCGGTCGTCTCGCGGGCGCCGCGGGCCCTGGTGGTCAAGCGCGGCCGCGTCGTGGCGCGGGCCGGAAAATCCTTGCGGGAAGCGCCGTGAACACGGGGCTCGAAATGCTTCGGCTGGGAGAGCGGCCGCGAGGCCCGACCTGGCTCGGCGCCCGCTGGGTGGTGGGGTTCCGCAATGGCGGGCATGTCCTCTACGAGAATGGCGGCGTCCTGTTCGAACAGGACCGGATCCTGCATGTCGGTCGGGACTGTCCGCTCGAGCCGGCGCGCAGGATCGAACTCGGCCATGCCCTGATCGGCCCCGGCTTCATCGATCTCGACGCCCTGTCGGACCTCGACACGACCGTGCTCGGCCTCGACAATCAGCCCGCATGGCGCAAGGGCCGGGTCTGGCCGATCACCTATGTCGAGCGGGGGCCATATGAAATGTACACCCCGGAGGAGCTGGCGTTCCAGAAGCGCTATGCCTTCGCCCAGCTCCTGCTGAACGGCATCACCACCGCCGCGCCCATCGCCTCGCTGTTCTACCGTGAGTGGGGCGAAACCGTCAGCGAATTCGAGTCGGCGGCGCAGTCGGCGGAGGAAATGGGTCTGCGCGTCTATCTCGGCCCTGCCTTCCGCTCCGGCGGGATGGTCGTGGACCGGGACGGCTCCCTCCGTCCCCTCTTCGACGAGGAGCGCGGCCTTGCCGGGCTGAAAGCGGCAATTGCCTTTGCCGACGCGCACGAGAACAGCCGCGGCGGGCTGGTGCGCACCCTGCTCGCGCCGGACAGGGTCGAGACCTGCACCGCCGACCTGCTGCAGCGGACGGCGCGGGCGGCCGCGGAGCGCGGCATCCCGATGCGGCTGCATGCAGCGCAGGGAACGATGGAGCTGCAAACGATGCAGCGGCTGCACGGCAGAACGGCGCCGCAATGGCTTCATGAGCTGGGCGTGCTGTCGGACCGGCTGCTCGCGCCGCACGCCACCCACGCGACGCGGGAGGACCTGGCGCTTTACCGCGATCATGGCGTCACCATCGTGCATTGCCCGGTGGTCTCGGCGCGCGGCGGCTCGGCGCTCGGATCGTTCCGGGCGTGCAGGGACATGGGAATCAACATCGCCTTCGGCACCGACACCGCGCCTCCCGACATGATCCTGAACCTGTCGGTCGGCCTGATGCTCTGCCGCGTCGTCGAGGGGCGGGCCGATGCCTGCAGCGCGGCGGAAATGTACGATGCGGCCACGCTCGGCGGGGCGCGGGCGCTGAAGCGCGACGATATCGGCCGCCTCGCCCCGGGCTGCAAGGCCGATATCGCGGTGTTCGATCTGGCGCGACCGCGCACCGGACCCAGCCTCGACCCCGTGCAGACGCTCATCGTGGCGAGTTCGGGGAGCGTCGTCCGGGCGGTGTTCGTCGATGGACGCCTGTCGATGCGCGACGGGCAGGTGGCCGGCATCGACCTCGACATTGCGCAGGCGCAGGCGCAGCGCCAGTTCGACGGGCTGATCGCGAAATATCCGGACCGCACCTTCGGCCATCCGGATGTCTCCGAGATCTTCCGGCCGAGCTACCCGGTTATCGGCAAGGAACACGGACATGCTGATGCAGGTTGAACGCGAGATGCAGGCCGACGCGACCATGGAAACGCCTGTCCTGGAAGTACGCAACCTTCGTGTTGCCTTTCCGACCCGCACGGGCACGGTCAATGCCGTGTCGGACGTATCGCTGACGATACGCAAGGGCGAGATACTCGGCGTCGTCGGCGAATCGGGCGCCGGCAAATCGATGACCGGCCTTGCCACGCTCGGGCTGATCGAGCCGCCGGGCCATATTGCCGAGGGCGAGATCCTCCTCGGCGGCCAGCGCATCGACAACCTGTCCGACCGGGAACTCGAGAAGATCCGCGGCAGGCGGATCGGCGCCATCTTCCAGGATCCGCTGACCAGTCTCCATCCGCTGTTCACCATCGGCGCGCAGCTGGTCGAGACGATCCGCCTGCATCTGAAACTGTCGCGGGCGCAGGCGCGGCGGCGTGCCGTCGAACTTCTCAAGGAGGTGGGCATTCCGGCCGCAGAGGAAAGGATCGACGACTATCCCCACCAGTTCTCCGGTGGCATGCGCCAGCGCGTGGTCATTGCCCTGGCGCTTGCCGCCGAGCCGGAGCTCATCATCGCCGACGAACCGACGACTGCCCTCGACGTGTCGATCCAGGCGCAGATCACCGCCCTGCTGCGGCGGCTGTGCGAGGATCGCGGCGCCGCGGTCATGCTGGTGACCCATGACATGGGCGTGATCGCCGAGACGGCCGACCGGGTGGCGGTGCTCTATGCCGGCCGGGTCGTGGAGGTCGGGGACGTGGCGACGGTGGTCGGTTCGCCGCAGCATCCCTATACCGCCGGGCTGATGGCGTCGATCCCGCCGCTCTCCACCCGCAGGCCCCGTCTGGCCCAGATCGACGGCTCGATGCCGCGGCCGGACCGCATTCCCCCCGGCTGCGCCTTTCATCCCCGTTGCGGTTCCGCCGGCCCGCGCTGCGCGCAGGTCGTGCCGGCGCTGGTGGAGACCGGAACCTCGCAGGCCGCGTGCCTGCTCTATTCGGGAGGGGTCAATCCATGACCAACGAAGCGGTGGGCCTCAGCGTGCGGGGGCTGACGAAGACATTCGACATTTCGCCGCCTCTCCTCAACCGGCTGCTGGAGCGCAAGCCGAAACGCTATCTGCGCGCCGTCGAGGACGTGTCCTTTACCGTGCCGCGAGGCGGCTGTCTCAGCCTCGTCGGCGAATCGGGATGCGGCAAGTCGACCGTGGCGCGGCTGGTCGTGAGCCTCTACGCGCCGACGCGTGGCGAGATCGAGTTCAGCTCCGGCGGGAAGGGGTTCGCGCCGCAGATGGTCTTCCAGGATCCCTATTCCAGCCTCAATCCGCGCTGGCGGGTGCGCGACATTGTCGCGGAGCCGATCCGCGAGCTGAAACTTCGCAGGACGGAGAGGGAGGTTCATGACCGCGTCGACGAACTCCTGCAGATCGTCGGCCTGTCGCCGCGCGACGGGACGAAATTTCCGCACGAATTCTCCGGCGGCCAGCGCCAGCGCATCTCGATCGCCCGCGCCCTTGCCAGCGAGCCGAGCTTTCTCGTCTGCGACGAACCGACTTCCGCGCTCGACGTGTCGGTGCAGGCGCAGATCCTCAACCTGATGCGCGACCTGCAGCAGAGGCTGGGACTGACCTATCTCTTCATCAGCCATGACATGAGCGTCGTCCGCCACATGTCGGACCGCGTCGCCGTGATGTATCTCGGCCGCATCGTCGAGCAGGCGCCGACCGAAAAGCTGTTCGAGGAGCCGCTGCATCCCTATACACGCCTCCTGCTGCAGACCATTCCGAAGCTCGACCGGCCGCGGCGCTCGCGCGAAGCGGCGACGGGCGAAGTTCCCAGTCCGATCGACCCGCCTTCCGGCTGCGCCTTTCATCCGCGGTGCCCGCTGGCCAATGCGAGGTGCCGGAGCGAACGGCCGCGAGTGCTGGAACTCGGCGACCACCAGGTTGCGTGCCACGCCGTCGAAGAGGGCAGGGCGGCCGCGGCCGCCGTCGCCGGTGCCTGAAGACTCGCCGGACGCTGCGGGCCCGATCTTCGCCGCCGGCACCCGAGCTGTGCCGCCACCTGCCTCCATTCGTGAATGCGCCGGTTGCATTGAACTCGCGAGCGACTATATTCCGGCAGGCTTTCAGGCGGCACCCGGCACGGTGTGCGGCGATCCCAGGAGTATTTCATGCTTGTAACACCGGCATATGCGCAGGCAGCCGTCGGGGGCGGCCAGGACATCATGATGAGCCTGCTGCCCTTTATCCTCATCTTCGTGGTCATGTATTTCCTCATCATCCGCCCGCAGCGCAACGCGGCCAGGAAGCGGGCGGAGCTGCTCGAGGCGATCCGGCGCGGCGACACGGTGGTGACGGGCGGCGGCCTGATCGGCAAGGTCACCAAGGTGATCAACGACCAGGAGCTGGAGGTCGATCTCGGCAACGGCGTCAAGGTGACGGCGCTGCGCGCCACGGTCGCCGACGTGCGCGTCAAGGGCGAGCCGGTGGCGAACCAGAATACGGCCGACAAAAACAAGAAATAGGCGCAATCTTCGGCTGGAATCGCCGGAGCGGCTTCCGGCCCGGCCGCCTCCAATCGGGCGATTCGAACGATGCTGTATTTTTCACGCTGGAAGACGATTTCGATCTGGGCGGTCGTGCTGCTCGCTCTCATCGTCGCAGCGCCAAATCTCTTTCCGCGTTCCGTGCTGGATTCGCTGCCCGACTGGATGCCCAAGCGCCAGATGACGCTCGGCCTCGATCTGCAGGGCGGTTCGCACATTCTCCTGCAGGTCGACCGCAACGACCTTGTTGCCGACCGGCTCGAATCGGTGCGCGACGAGATCCGCGCCGCGCTGCGCGAGGCGAGGATCGGCTATACCGGCCTTTCGGATTCGGGCAGCACGGTTCAGGTGCGCATCCGCGACGCCGAACAGATCGAGGCGGCGCGGCAGGCATTGTCATCGCTCACCCAGCCGGTCTCCTCCGGCCTGTTCGGCACGGGCTCGATCGTCGAGGTGCAGATGGTGGAGCCGGAGCCGGGCCTCTTCCGCTTCACCCTGACCGAGGAGGGCATTGACTATCGTGTCAGCACCGCCGTCAGCCAATCGGTCGAGGTCGTCAACCGCCGCGTCAACGAGCTCGGCACGACCGAGCCGATCATCCAGCGCCAGGGTACGGACCGGATCCTCGTGCAGGTGCCCGGCCTCGACGATCCGCAGCGGCTGAAGGACATTCTCGGCCAGACGGCGAAGCTGACCTTCCAGATGGTGGACCAGTCCATGCCGGTGGAGGAGGCGCTGCGTGGACGCCCGCCCGCCGGCACCACCGTCATGTATTCGACGGATGATCCGCCCTATCCCTACATCATCGAGAACCGCGTCATCGTTTCGGGCGAAAACCTGGTCGACGCGCAGGCGACCTTCGACCAGCGCACCGGCGAGCCGGTGGTTTCCTTCCGCTTCGACGGCCAGGGGGCGACCCGCTTCGGCCAGGCGACGCAGCAGAATGTCGGGCGGCTCTTCGCCATCATCCTCGACGACAAGGTGATCTCGGCGCCGCGAATCAACGAGCCGATCCTCGGCGGTTCCGGCCAGATCTCCGGCAATTTCACCGTGCAGAGCGCCAATGACCTTGCTGTCCTCCTGCGTGCGGGCGCCCTGCCGGCAGACCTGACCATCATCGAGGAACGCACCGTCGGGCCGAGCCTGGGCCAGGATTCGATCGATGCCGGTCTCACCGCTTCGCTCGTCGGCGCGGTACTGGTCGTCGGTTCCATGATCCTGCTGTACGGATGGCTCGGCGTCATCGCCAATCTGGCGCTCGCCGCCAATATCGCCATGATCGTCGGGACTCTGACGGCGCTTGGCGCGACCCTCACTCTGCCCGGCATTGCCGGTATCGTCCTGACCATCGGCATGGCGGTCGACTCCAATGTCATCATCTTCGAGCGCGTGCGCGAGGAGGTGGCGCGCGGCCGTTCCATGATCCAGGCCTTCGACCAGGGCTTCCAGCGCGCGCTCGCGACCATTGTCGACGCCAATGTGACGACCATGATCGTCGCCGCCATCCTGTTCTTCGTCGGCACCGGACCGGTGCGCGGCTTTGCCGTCACGCTCGGCATCGGCCTGGTGACGACGGTCTTCACCGCCTATGCGCTGACGCGCTGGATGGTGGCGGTCTGGTGGCTGCGCCGCTTCAAGCCGAAGCAGCTGCCGGCGGGCCTCGTGCACTATCTGCCGCTCGAGCCGAAGATTCCCTTCATGAGCTGGCGGAACGTGTTCTTCGGGCTGACCATCGTCGCGGCAGTGGGTACTGCGGGCCTGTTCTTCGTGCGGGATTTCAACTACGGCATCGACTTCCAGGGCGGCTCGATGATCGAGGTGCAGGCGCGGGACGGCGCGGCGGATCCCGCCGATGTGCGCAGCCGTCTGTCCGGTCTCGATCTCGGCGAAGTGCAGGTACAGGCATTCGGAGATGGCGGCGAACTGATGATCCGCCTGCAGACGCAGGATGGAGATGCCGCCGAGCAGCAGGCCATGCAGAAGGTGCGCG
>CAYLSN010000042.1:0-14400 GCA_964386015.1 uncultured Rhizobiaceae bacterium
CCGAAGAACAGGGCGAAATTGCCGAGCATCGAGATGGCGCCGGCAATGGTGGCCGTGACGGTCATGATCAGCGTGTCGCGGTTCTGCACATGGGCGAGTTCATGCGCCATGACCCCAGCCACTTCCTCCGGCGTCAGCGTCTGCAGGAGGCCCGTGGTCGCCGCTACCGCCGCATTCTGCGGATTGCGCCCGGTGGCGAAAGCATTGGGCTGCGGGTTGTCGATGATGTACACTTTCGGCATGGGCAGGGCCGCACGCTCGGCAAGCGAACGGACGATGCGGTAGAACTCCGGCGCCGTGCGCTCATCCACCTCGACGGCGTGATGCATGCGCAGCACCATCTTGTCCGCGTTCCAGTAGCTGAACAGATTCATGGCGGCGGCGATGACGAACGCGATCATCATGCCGCCGGAGCCGCCGATCAGGTAGCCGACGCCCATGAACAGCGCCGTCATGAGCGCCAGCAGCATGGCAGTGCGAACCAGGTTCATCCAGATCTCCGTGTGCCGTCCTGCGATAGCAAGTGCTTGTTCCGGTTGTCCATATGGTGGTAACGCAAGGCAGGAGTTTCAATGCGGAGCGAGTGCGATGCACGAGAAAATCAGCGACGGGGAGCGCAGGGAGCGTCTGCGCGCGGCGGCCGCACGCGCGCTGGCGGAAGCGGAGGCACGCCGCCGCGAGATCGACGCGCGCGTCGCCGCACTGCCCCCGGAAAGGGGCGCCCGTCGCCCGGCCGAGCCGGTGCGCTACGGCGACTGGGAGAAGAAGGGCATCGCCAGCGATTTCTGACGACGGGGGATTCTCCCCACGCCGCCATCCATCCCGCGCCCGGCGGGCGGCCATGCCCGACGTGCCCCGGCTTCACGCCGCCGGGTCCGATTCCAGCCGCTGCAGGAGGTCGAGGGTTTCACGAGACAACGGGATTCCGCGCTGACCGGCACGTTGCCGCGCCGCCAGCCGACGCTCGCCCGGCAGACGCGAGGCGCCTGCCTGGCGCATCCGGTCGACCAGCGCCTCGATGCGGCTGACAAAGGAAGGAAGGCTGCCGCGTCCCCGATCGGGATCGATCAGGATCAGCGTCTGGCCGGTATGCGGCGTCGCGGCCCCGGGATGCTCGGCGAGATCGACCTCGTAGGAAAACTTTCCGCCGCCCAGCGCCGCACAGAGAATCTCCACCATCATGGCGATGGCCGAGCCCTTGTGGCCGCCGAAGGGCAGCAGCGCGCCGCCATCCAGCACGGCCTTCGGATCGGTCGTCGGCCTTCCCTGCCGGTCCACGCCGATTCCGGGTTCCAGCGGCTTGCCGTCGCGGGCGGCGATCTGCACGTCGCCATGCGACCGGCTCGAGGTGGCGAGGTCGAAGACCAGCGGCACGCCGCCGGCGCGCGGCGCGGCCAGGGCGACGGGATTGGTGCCGAAGACCGCCGAGCGGCCGCCGAACGGCACGACCGACTTCATGCTGTTGATCACGGCGAGTGCGATCAGCCCCTCCGCCGCAAAGGGCTCGACATCCAGCGACAATGCGCCGAGATGGTGGGAATTGCGGATGGCGACCACGGCGACGCCATTGGACCGGACCTTTTCCATCGCCTGCGCGCGCCCCGCGGCGAGCGCCGGCACCGTGAATCCGTTGCAGGCGTCGATCCGCAAGAGGGCAGGCGCCGCATCCTCCAGCGTCGGGACTGCCCTGCCATCGACCCAGCCGGCCTTCAGGCTGGAGACATAGCCCCTCAGCCGGAACAGGCCATGGCTGAGCGCGCCGTCGCGCTCGGCGCTGACGCAATTGCGGGCGAGGAGGCGCGCCACCGTGGGCGAACAGCCGTGGCGCAGGAAGATTGCCTCGACGCGATCTGCCAGCTCCCCGAAGCTGACATGCCGGACTGGTTCGGATGCGGCCATCTCATGCCCCCTGCTGCCGTGCGTGCGCCACGAGAATCATGCGGCGCCGCCAGTACAGCGGCGCGCGGCCGGGAAGGCAAGCCCGGCTGTCTCATGGATCGAGGGCGAGATACAGTCCGATGACCGCCAGCATTGCCAGGATGACGCGGTCGAAGGTCCTGCGATCCAGCCGCGCGGCGAGCCGGTGGCCGAGCGGCATGGCGAGCGCGACCGGAAGTAGCGCGAAGACGCCCTCGGCCAGCCATTCCCATCGCAGGATCCCCGCCGCGCCCAGGGCGACCACCTGCATCGCCGTCACTGCCAGGAAAAGCCAGGAAAGCGCATAGACATGCGCGCCATGCTCGAGGCGCATCGCATGGACATAGGTGGCCGCCACGGGGGCGGAAATCCCGGTGGCCCCCTGCAATGCGCCGGCGGCGAATCCGACAGGACAGGCGATCCGCGCCGCGGTTTGCGGCCCGAGCACGAAATCCGGACGCAGGAGGCGCAGGCCGACATAGGCAAAGATGACGCCGGCGAGTGCAAGCACCAGCAGGCGTTCGTCGACCGCGGTGAGGGCGTAGGTGCCCGCGGCCATGCCGATGAAGGAGGCGAAAATGGCAATTCGCAGGAAGTTCAGCCGGTGCGCCGCTGCCGACGCGCGAAAGCGCCAGACCTGCCACGCATTCGTCACCAGGATCGGCACGACCAGCACGCACAGCGCGTGCGGCAGGCCGAGGAACCACACCAGGAACGGCAGGGATACGAGCGGCAGGCCCATGCCCGTGACGCCCTTGGTGAAGGCGCCGGCACCGAGAGCGGCGGCAATGGTGAGGAGATCTGCCGGATTCATGACGGTTTCACGCGGGGGGTGACTCCGGAACATGATGGTGCCGCCTGTCAGACTCGAACTGACGACCTCCGCATTACGAATGCGATGCTCTACCGACTGAGCTAAGGCGGCGCCGTGGCCCGCGGCCCTTCGTGCCGTGACGGGCGCGGTCAGCGCGTGATAGCGGCATTGCCGTTCGAATTCAAGCGCTGCCCGGCGGCAAATTTGCCGGCCAGGGCGCCGCATGGTAAGCTTGATTCCATTCGGGGCACCGGCACAAGCGCCGGCAATGGCAGCAGCGGCCCGCCGGGAGGGGCGCTGCACAAAAAGATTCTCTGAATTTCTGACATAATGTGTTAGGCTTCGTGAAGTGACTCGTGGGATGCAGGACTGGGATCCATTCAGATGTTGCGTATGCTGATTTCGGGCACGTTCCTGCTGGCTTTCCTGATGCCGTCCGCGGGCGCCGTGGATTTCGATGCCCGCTATCGAGGCACGCCGGCCGTGACTTCCGGCCGGGCGGACACCCGGACGCTGATCGATTTCGTCCACATCGTTACCGAAGCCGGCCTGTACGATCTTGCGCTATCGGCGCTGGAGCGGCATCTCAGCCGGGATCCGGACGATGCGGAGGCGCAATTGCTGGCCGCGCAGACCTATCAGCGCCTCGGCCTCGACGAGATGGCTTCGAGACATGCCGAGCTGGCGCTGCAATCCGGCCGGCTCGACGAGACGCAGATGCGCCGGGCAGCCTTCCTGCGCGCCGCCGTCACGCGGCGAACCGATTCGCCTGCGCCGCTGACCGCGGATCTGCGTTTGGCGAGCGATCCGCTCCAGACGGTCGATGCCGGTACCGGCAGCCGGTCGGCGACAAGCTCCGGGGAAAACGATGCGCTGTTGCGCCGCATCTATGGAGACGCGCCGCGCGAGAACCGGGCCCTGACCCGTATCGCCGCCTTCGCGCCTTCCGGCAATGCAGCGATGCTGCCCCTGCTGGCGCTGACCGAAGCCGGACCCGGCGAGGAGACTGCCG
Source organism: uncultured Rhizobiaceae bacterium (assembly GCA_964386015.1). GTDB lineage: Bacteria > Pseudomonadota > Alphaproteobacteria > Rhizobiales > Rhizobiaceae > CAYLGY01. The sequence goes on from CAYLSN010000042.1 coordinate 3,744, forward strand.
TCAGCTACGGCGAAACCGCAGCGGGCCCGTCCCTGTCCCGCACCGACCTCTCCCTGCGCTACACATTCGTGCTGTATTGAAGCCGGACGGCCGGCTTCATCGCGACAACAGCGTCGCGGTCGGCATGGAGGCGAGCAGGGTACGGGTCACGCCGCCGAACAGGAACTGCCGCAGCCGCGAATGGTTGTAGGCACCGATGACCAGCAGATCGGCGCCGGTGTCGGATAGCCGGTTCTGGATGACCAGGCCAGCCTCGAGACCGCCGGACGGCTGCGTTTCCAGATGCACATTGGCGCCGTGGCGCTGCAGCGACAGCGTGATCTGCTCGCCGGAAGCCACCCCGCCCGGGCATTCGTTCGGATCGACCATGAAGATCTCGGTCCGCTTCGCCCGCCGGATCAGCGGCAGTGCGTCGAAAGCCGCCCTCGCAGCTTCCCTGCTGCCATCCCAGCCGACCAGGATCCGCTCGATCGACGTTGCCGGCCCGCTCGCCGCATAGGGAACGAGAATGACCGGACGGCCGCTGTCGAACAGCAGCCTGTTCAGGTCGGCGGGGTCTCCGCGCGGCGCATCCGGATCGACCTGGCCGGCAATGACGATGTCCGAGGCGTAGGCGCTCGACAGGGCGGAGACGGCGCTGTCGCCGGCAAAGCTCTGCGTGAAGCGGAACTCGCCGGCAAGCCCGGATTCCTGCAGCCGCCGGTCGAACACCTGCCGGATCCCGGCGGTGCGACGCTCGGCAGCCTCCTGATCGACCTGGTAAAGTTCCGGCGCGGGAAAGGCGACGGGAGCGGCAAACGCACCCGGGAGCGCCTCGCAATGAAAGCCGATCAGATAGCTGGAAAAGGCCTGGCCGAGCGGAACTGCCCGATCGAGCACGCGCTCGGCATCCTCCGGACCGCGCAGGACTGCCAGAATGGTCTTCATCCGGATTTCTCCCTCTCTCCTGCCCGGCCCGGAACCTTCCGGTTCACCCTGAAGGCCCTAGACCGCCAGTTCCGCCACCATCGCCTCGACATCGCGCCGGGCCGCGGCAAGCTTCTCCGGCGCACGCGCCCGGATCACCAGGTCGGTTGCGAACCTGCCATCGACAAATTTCGGATAGGAACCGATGATCGTTTCCGGATGCGCCGACTGGATCGCCGCCAGGCGCTCGCCGATCACCCCCTCGCCTGCCGGGCAATGCACCGTCTCCGACAGCATTTTCTTGCCGGTCCGCAGCGCGGCGACAACATTGTCGAGCATGGCCTGGAAGATCTCGGGGACGCCCGCCATGGCATGGACATTGCCGATCTGGAAGCCGGGCGCCACGGAAACGGGATTGTCGATATGCCTGGCGCCGCGCGGCATGCGCGCCATGCGGCGGCGCGCGGGGGTGTATTCGAGTCCCCGCCGCGCATAGTGCTGCTCGAGGAGCCGGTCCGCCTCCGGATCGATTTCGCACGGCACGCCGAAGGCATGGGAGATCGCATCCGCGGTGATGTCGTCATGGGTCGGCCCGATGCCGCCGGTCGTGAACACATGGTCGAAACGGTGGCGGAGCTCGTTCACGGCGGTGGCGATCGCCTCGATCTCGTCCGGGACGATCCGCACCTCCTTCAGGTCGATGCCGACCGCGGTCATCACTTCGGCGAGATGGCCGATATTGCGGTCCTTGGTGCGGCCCGACAATAATTCGTCGCCAATGACCAGCATGGCAGCGGTGACGATTTCGCTCATGTGCGGCTTCCTGAAGGATCTGTCAGACATGTACCGGCTGCGCCGTTCCGCCGCAAGCTCCCCGGCTACCATTTGGTGAAGATGAAGAAGGCGCCGAGGCCGATGAGGCAGAAGCCGGCGACATGGTTCCAGCCGATCGGTTCACCGAGATACCAGACCGAAAACGCGACGAAGACCGCAAGGGTGATGACCTCCTGGATCGTCTTCAGCTGGGCGGCGCTGAAATAGCCGTGGCCGATCCGGTTGGCCGGCACCTGGAAGCAATATTCCAGCAGGGCGATGGCCCAGCTCGCCAGGATGACCACGAGCACTGGCGCCGTCTTGAACTTCAGATGGCCGTACCAGGCGAAGGTCATGAAGACGTTGGACAGCAGCAGCAGGCCGATGGTGGTCAATGGAATGGACATGGCGCCCCGGAAGATGTCGGTCAGAATGACAGCATCCTGTGCGTTGCCGCATCTTCGAGCAGCGAGCGGGTGACGCCGCCGAAGACACGCTGGCGCAGCGGCCCGTGCGTGAAGCCGCCGGAGACGACGATGTCGGCTCCGAGGTCTCGGGCGGCAGCGGCCAGGGCGGCGCCGATCTCGCCGTCGACCGGCTCGATCAGCTCGGCGCCGGCCTGCACCTCGTGGCGGCGCAGATATTCGACCACATCCGCCGCGCTTTCGCGCACTGCCGCCTCGCCCGACTCGATGACGGCGACGACCCGGACGTCGCGGGCAAGGCGCAGGAGCGGAAGGGCATCCGCTACTGCCCGTCGGGCTTCTCTCGTGTCCTTCCAGGCGACGATCGCCGTGCCCGGGCCGAGCGGCCGCAGATCCGGCGCCGCCAGCAGTACCGGCCGGCCCGCGGTCAGCACGACTGCGGCCGCATCGGGAGATTCGCGCTCCGGATCCGGCACCATCACGACCACATCGGCGACGCGGGCATGGTCGGCGAGCAGCTGGTCCGCATCGCCGATCATGCCGCGATAGGCCGCGCCCGCACCCGCCGCAGCCAGGAAGGCTTCGCCGAGGGAGGCGAGCCGGCTCTCCAGCGCCTCGGTCTCCCGCTGCAGCAGCTCGGATGCAGCGCGGGGCGACATGCCGCGATAGACATTGACGCGCAGCTGCGCCGCGGCAAGTCCGAGCAACCGTGCGCCGGTCCGCGCGGCAAGGTCCGCCGCCCAGCCGATCAGCGCATCGTTCTGCGCATGCGGATCGAGGTGAACCAACAGGGTCTTCCAGCTCATGGACAATGCTCCTTGCCCGACCCGGGGCCCGGCCCGGGCCGCCATGGTGTCCTGACCGCATCAAGCCTGATTGCAGCGCCAGTGCAAGGGGCAATTTTCGGCCAATGCTTGACTTCCGCCCTGAAGCCCCGATCTTCTTGGCAGCGACGCGCCGCCGCCACCGGGGCGGATCGCGCACAGATCCGGGGAGGGCCGTTCCGCCGATGTCCGACGACGCCAACCGCAAGCCGCTGCCGCCCCATGCGCTCGCCCGCCGGTGCGATCCCGCCCGGTTCCGATTCGAGACCACGGCGGAGCTCGAGGAGGTCGACCTGATGCACGCGCAGGCGCGCGCGCAGGCGGCGCTGGATTTCGGCGCCTCGGTCGAGGCGGCCGGCTTCAACATCTTCGTCGTGGGATCGGCCAAGTACACCATGGAAGCAGCGGTGCGCACCCTCCTGAAGCGCCGCGCCGCAGGCGAGCCGCCCGCGCAGGACTGGGTCTATCTCCACAACTTCTCCGCGCCGCACCAGCCCCGCGCGGAGCGGCTGCCGGCCGGCCGCGCCGTCGAATTCCGCGACGCCATGCGCGACTTCATCGAGGATCTGCGCGTCGCCATTCCCGCCGCTTTCGAGAGCGAGGACTACCAGGCCCGCCGCGCCGCCATCGAACAGGCCTTCGCCGAGCGCCAGGAAGAGGTCTTCCGCAAGCTGCACGAGGAGGCGACGCGGCGCGGCATTGCCGTCATCCGCACCCCTGCCGGCTTCACCCTGGCGCCGCTGCGCGACGGCAAGATGCTGAAGCCGGAGGTCTTCGCGCGCCTGCCCAAGGCCGAGCAGGACGAGATCCAGGCCGCCATCGACGCGCTGGAGGAGCAGCTGCAGGCGGGCCTGCGCCAGATCCCGTCCTGGGACAAGGACCGGCGCAACGAGACGCGCAAGCTCAACCAGGAAACCACCCGCGCCGCCGTCGGCCACCTGATCGAGGAGGTGCGCGCGAAATTTGCCGACCTGCCGCGCATACTCGAGCATCTGGAACGGGTCGAGGAGGATCTGATCGACAATATCGGCCTGCTGATGGCGCAGCACCAGCAGCAGGCGCAGATCGACGGCCCGCCCACCGACGTCAATTCGGTCTTCGGACGCTACGAGGTGAATGTCCTGGTGTCGCATTCGGGGGAGCCCGGCGCGCCGGTGATCGAGGAGTCGCATCCGTCGCTGCCCAATCTGGTCGGGCGCGTCGAGCATATTGCGCGGCAGGGCGTGCTTGCCACCGATTTCCGCCTGATCAAGCCCGGGGCGCTGCACCGGGCCAATGGCGGCTATCTGCTGCTCGACGCGCGCATGATCCTGAGCGAGCCTTTCGCCTGGGCGGCGCTCAAGCGTGCGCTCAAGGCGGGCGAGATCCGCATCGAGAGCGCCGGCGACCTTCTCAGCATGACCACCACCGTGACGCTGCAGCCCGATCCGATCCCGCTGCGCACCAAGGTCCTGCTGTTCGGCGAGCGGCCGCTATATTATCTGCTGGCGGCCTACGATCCCGAATTCGGCGAATATTTCAAGGTCCTGGCCGACTTCAACGACGAGTTCGACCGCAATGACGATACCGAGGCAGCCTATGCGCGGCTGATCGCCACCCTGTCGCGCGACCGCGGCCTGCGGCCGCTGGACCGGGAGGCCGTGGCGAGGGTCATCGACCGCTCGGCCCGCATGGCCGACGATGCCGGCAAGCTGTCGCTGGTCATCGACCGGGTCGGCGATCTCCTGGTCGAGGCGAACTTTCTCGCCGGCAGGGACGGCGCCGACATCATCGGCGCCCGCCATGTCGAGGACGCCATCGGGCAGCAGCTGTTCCGCCTCGGCCGGGTGCGCGAGCGAATGCAGGAGATGATCCTGCGCGACATCGCCCTGGTCGACACAACCGGCAGCGCGGTCGGCCAGATCAACGGCCTCAGCGTCTCGCAGCTCGCCGGCCATGCCTTCGGGCGGCCGACCCGCATCACCGCCCGGGTCAGCCCGGGCACTGGGCGGGTGATCGACATAGAGCGTGAGGTCGAACTCGGCGGTTCGATCCACTCGAAGGGCGTGCTCATCCTTTCGGGCTACCTGAACGGCCGCTACGGGATGGAGCGGCCCGTCTCGCTGAATGCCAGCCTGGTCTTCGAACAGTCCTATGGCGGGGTCGACGGCGACAGCGCCTCGGCGGCGGAACTGCTCGCGCTGATCTCGGCCCTCGCCGGGGTGCCGCTGCGGCAGGATCTCGCCATTACCGGCTCGATCAACCAGCACGGCGCCATCCAGGCGATCGGCGGCGTCAACGAGAAGATCGAGGGCTTCTACGACGTCTGCAGGGCACGCGGCCTGACCGGCTCGCAGGGCGTCGTCATCCCGATGGCCAATGTCCAGCATCTGATGCTGCGGCAGGACATTGTCGAGGCGGCGGAAGCCGGGCGGTTCCGCGTCCATGCGATCCGCACCATCGACGAGGGCATCGAGGCGCTCACCGGCGAGAACGCCGACCGGGTCCACCGCCTGGTCGAGGAGCGCCTGCACCGCTTCGCCGAGGCCAGGCGCGCGCTTGCCGGCGACGCGGAAAGGAGGGCATGAACCATGTCCCGCACGACGATCCTGTTCCGCCGCGTCGTCATCGGTTTCCAGGCGCCGCCGGACTCGCGCGCCAGCCTGGAGATCGCGGCCGGGATGGCCCGGATGCTGCGCTCCGAACTGGCCGGAATCTTTCTTGAAGACAAGGAATTCCTCGACTGGTGCGCGGGCGGCCCTGTCCGCCATCTGTCCAGCTTCGGCGCCGAGGCGGTCGCTCCCGAAGCGCTGCTGCGGGAGTTTTCCGCCGCGGCGGCGTTGGCGCAGGCGCGCCTTGCCAGGGTCGCCCGCGCACTCGGACTGGAGGCGCGCTTCGAGACGAGGCGGGCGGAACTCACCGATCCCGGCATTGCCGGGCCTGAGGACCTGCTGGTCGTGATGGAGCCGGCCTCGCCTTCCGCCCGGCACAGCCACCCCTTCACCGGCATGTTGAAGCGCATCGCCGCGATCTCCGTGCCGGTGCTCTACATGCCGCACGATGCGCAGTCGCGCAGCGGGCCGGTGATCGCGCTCGCGGCCGGCGACGGCAACGAAATTGCCGAGCTTGCCGGGCACATTGCGCGCCAGTTCGGCGAGGAATACCGGGTGCTGGACGAGGCGGACGCCGAGCGCTGGCTGGCCGGACCGGCGCAGGAGCGGCTGATCGTGATCGACCGCGCCTCGCCCTTGCTGCAGGACGCCGGCGCGTTCGCCGCCCTGACGGCAAGGCGCAAGGTTCCGGTGCTCATTGCCGGCAGCAGCCGTTCCGCGACGCAGGAGGATTGAGACCGGATGATCAGGGACTGGGACGACGCCTACGCCAACCGCGCGCATGTGCCGGAAGCCGATTCGATCATTCGCAAGTGGTATGACGAGGCGGGCAAGCTGCGCGAGCAACTCCTTGCCGCCGGCCGCGCCGAGATCGATCTCGCCTATGGCACGGAAGCGCGCCAGAAGCTCGATCTTTTCCTGCCGGAAGGCAAGCCGAAGGGCCTCGCCATCTTCATTCATGGCGGATACTGGAAATCGCTCGACAAGTTCAGCGCCAGCCATCTGGCCAGGGGAGCGCTCGCCCGTGGCTGGGCCATGGCGGTCCCCGGCTATACGTTGTGCCCGGAGATCCGCATTTCCGGCATCACGCGCGAAATCACCCGGGCCGTCGAGTTCGCCGCCGACAGGGTGGCAGGCCCCCTGGCCATTGCCGGCCATTCGGCCGGCGGCCATCTCGCGGCGCGCATGGCCTGCGTCAACGCGCCCCTGCGCCAGGAGGTCAGGAGCCGCATCCGCTCCGTCCTGTCGATCAGCGGCGTCCACGACCTGCGTCCGCTGATGCGCACGCGCATGAACCAGACGCTGAACCTGGACGTGTTCGAGTCCGAGATCGAGAGCCCTGCCCTGCTCATTCCCGTCGCCGGAATTCGCATGGCCTGCTGGGCGGGCAAGCAGGAGCGCCCCGAATTCCTGCGTCAGAACGCCTTGCTGGCCAATATCTGGACCGGGCTCGGCGCCGATATCTCGGCGCATGAGGCGGAGGGCCGCAATCACTTCACCATCGTGGCGGATCTCGCCGACCCGGACAGCGCCATGACCGGCCGGTGGCTCGACGCGTGAGCGGCAAGGCAATGCACGCATCGGACGGCAGGTCGCCGGCCGGGCGCTGGCTGGCGCCTGCCTTGGCCGGCTCGCCGCCACGGCCATCTCCCTGCTTCGCTTGAAACTGCTACAAGCCCCTCCCAATTCACTTGCGCGGGGCAAGCGGGCATACTGGCGCGGATCGGACGGAAGAGTGGAGGACGCAATGAACGAAGGTCCGGCGGCCGGAAGGCTGACGACGCATGTGCTCGACACGGCGCGCGGGCGCCCGGCGGCGAATCTGCGCATCGACCTGTGCCGCATCGACAACGGCCTGCCCACCCTCGTCCGGACCACGCGCACCAATGCCGACGGCCGCACCGACGCACCGCTGCTCGCCGGCGCGGAACTGGCCGCCGGAACCTACGAGCTGCAGTTCCATGTCGGCGAATATCATGGCGCCACGCCGGAAGCAGTGCCGTTTCTCGACATCGTCCCGGTCCGCTTCGGCATCGCCGATCCGTCCGGGCACTATCACGTGCCGCTGCTTGTCTCGCCCTACGGCTATTCGACCTATCGCGGCAGCTGAATCGTCATGGTCCCGGTCCGCAACGAAATCCGCTTCCTGCTTAATGACGGGCGTGTCACGCTCAACGAGGTCGGCGCGACGGAGACCCTGCTCGATTTCCTGCGCCTGCGCCGCCGGCTGACCGGCACGAAGGAAGGCTGCGCCGAAGGCGATTGCGGCGCCTGCACCGTGCTGGTCGGGCGTCTCGACGGCCAGGGAAGCCTGGTCTACGAGACGGTCAACGCCTGCATCCGCTTTCTCGGCTCGCTCGATGGCTGCCATGTCGTCACCATCGAGCATCTGAAGGGCAAGGACGGAAGCCTGCATCCGGTGCAGCAGGCCATGGTCGACGAACACGGCTCGCAATGCGGCTTCTGCACGCCGGGTATCGTCATGTCGCTCTATGCGCTGTGGATGCGCAACGAGACCCCGCAGCCCGGGGAGATCGAGCGCAGCCTGCAGGGCAATCTGTGCCGCTGCACGGGCTATGCGCCGATCCTGCGCGCGGCGATGGCCGCGTCCAGGCATGGCCGCGCCGCCGACGATCGGCTGGTGCGCGAACGGGCGAGGATCGCGGAAGCCTTGCGCGAACTTGCCGATGGCGCGCGCGTCAGCAGCGGCCCGCCGGACGACCGCTTCTTCATTCCGGCCAGCGCCGACGACCTCGCCGAACTCCTCGCCGCGCATCCCGGCGCCCGGATCATTGCCGGCTCGACCGATGTCGGCCTGTGGGTGACCAAGCAGATGCGGCCGGTTTCGCCTGCAATCTTCATCGGCGGGCTGGCGGAGCTGCAATCCGTGGAGACGGGCGACGGGCTCATCCGTCTCGGCGCCGGGGTTACCTACAGCCAGGCGCTGGAAGCGCTGGCGGCACGGATTCCGCAGATGCGGCCCTATCTGGAGCGGATCGGCGGCGAGCAGGTCCGCAACATGGGCACGATCGGCGGCAACATCGCCAATGGCTCCCCCATCGGCGACATGCCCCCTGCGCTGATCGCGCTCGGCGCCAGCCTGACGCTGCGCAGCCGGCAGGGGCGCCGCAGCCTGCCGCTGCAGGATTTCTTCATCGATTACGGCAAGCAGGACCGCCGGCCGGAGGAGTTCGTCGAACGGATCGACATTCCCCTGCCGCTGCCGGACGACCGTTTCGCCGCCTACAAGATCTCGAAGCGCCGCGACGAGGACATCTCCGCCATTGCCATGGGCATCCTCCTGCGCTTCGGCGACGATGGCCGGGTGCGTGAGGCGCGTATCGCCTGCGGCGGCATGGCGGCGACGCCGAAACGCGCGCGAACCGCCGAGCGGTCGCTCCTCGGCACGGCGTTCACCGAGGCCGACGTCGGAGCGGCGATGGCAGCGCTGGAACGGGATTTCCAGCCGATCACGGACTGGAGGGCGACGGCGCAGTATCGCATGATGGCGGCGAAGAACCTGCTGCAGCGCTTCTGGCTCGAAAATCGCGGCGAGGTCGCGTCGCTGCGTCGGGAAGGAGCGCCGGCATGAATATCGTGTCGCGAACGGTAACCGGCGGAGCGCATCAGCCGCAGCGCCACGATTCGGCGCACAGGCACGTTACCGGTGAGGCGCAATATCTCGACGACCTGCCGGAACCGGCAGGAACGCTGCATGCCTGTCTCGGCCTGTCGGCGCGCGCCCATGCCGAAATCGCCGCAATGGATCTCGAGGCAGTGCGCGCAGCGCCGGGAGTGGTCTGCGTGCTGACGGCGCAGGACATTCCCGGGTCGGTCGACATCAGCTCGCAGGGTGTCGGGGACGAGCCGATCCTCGCCGACGGAAAGGTCGAGTTTCACGGCCAGCCAATCTTCGCGGTCATTGCCGCGACCCGCGACCAGGCGCGCCGCGCCGCAAGGCTGGCGCGGATCGAGTATCGCGACCTGCCCCACGCCATCGACATCGAGGCGGCGGAAGAGGCGGGCTATCCAATGGTGACCGCGCCGCTGACGCTGCGCCGCGGCGATGCCGCTGCCGTGCTGGCCGGCGCCACCCGCCGCATTTCCGGCGAGATGCGGATGGGCGGACAGGACCATTTCTATCTTGAAGGTCAGATCGCGCTAGCCATTCCGGGCGAGGACGATGAAATGACCGTCCTGTCCTCGACGCAGCATCCGAGCGAAGTGCAGCACATCGTCGCGCATGTGCTCGGCGTGCCGTCGAACGCGGTCACGGTCGAGGTCCGCCGCATGGGCGGCGGCTTCGGCGGCAAGGAGACGCAGGCGAACCAGTTCGCGGCGATCGCGGCGGTTGCCGCCAGGAAGCTCGGCCGGGCGGTGAAGCTGCGCCCGGACCGGGACGACGACATGATCGCCACCGGCAAGCGCCACGATTTCCGGGTCCGTTACGATGTCGGCTTCGACGCGCAGGGCAGGATCGAGGCCGTATCGGCGGTTCTTGCCGCGCGCTGCGGCCATAGCGCCGACCTTTCGGGCCCGGTGACCGACCGGGCGCTGTTCCATGCCGACAATTGCTACTACTATCCAAATGTCTGCCTGACCGCCCGGCCGCAGAAGACGAATACGGTCTCCAACACCGCCTTCCGCGGCTTCGGCGGGCCGCAGGGCATGCTCGCAAGCGAACGGATCATCGAGGAAATCGCCTATGCGCTCGGCAAGGATCCGCTGGAGATCCGCAAGCGCAATCTCTATGGCGGCAACGGGCGAAATGTCACGCCCTATCACCAGACCGTCGAGGACAATATTGCGGCGCGGTTGATCGCGGAACTGGAAGAGGCCAGCGAATATGCCCGGCGGCGGCAGGAAATCCTCGCCTTCAATCGCGGCAGCCGCGTCATCCGGCGCGGCATCGCGCTGGTGCCGGTGAAGTTCGGCGTCTCCTTCACCCTGACCGCCTACAACCAGGCCGGCGCGCTGATCCACATCTCCAAGGACGGCTCGATCCATCTGAATCATGGCGGCACCGAAATGGGCCAGGGCCTGCACACCAAGGTGGCGCAGGTCGTTGCCGACGAGTTCCAGGTCGATCTCGACCGGA
>CAYLSN010000043.1:0-9755 GCA_964386015.1 uncultured Rhizobiaceae bacterium
GCTATTCCGGCATTGCCGAAGCGGCCTATGACGCGGTCTACAAGCTGATCGGCCATATCCATGGCGGACTCGCCGCCGGGACGGTGCTCGTCTGCACGGTCTTCGCCGCCGTCACCGGCATCACTCCGCCGGCGACCATCACCATGGGCCAGATCGCCTACCCGTCGATGATGAAGTACAGATATGACCGCGCCATCGCCATTGGCGGCATTGCCGCCGGCGGCGCGCTCGGGGCGCTCATCCCGCCCAGCGTGCCCTTCATCTTCTACGGCCTGCTCGCCAATGCCTCGATCGGCGATCTTTTCCTTGCCGGTGTCATGCCGGGCCTGATGCTGGCCTCGTTCTACGTCATCTACATCCTGGTGCGCTGCCGCATGCAGCCGCAACTGGGCCCTGCCCTGCCCCCGGACCAGCACTTCACCGCGCGCGAAAAGGCGGAGGCAGTCATCCGGATCTGGCCGTTCGCCGTGCTGATCACGGTCGTGCTCGGCGTCATCTGGGCCGGGATCGCCACGCCGTCCGAAGCCGCCGCCGTCGGCGCCACCGGCGCCTTCCTGATCAACCTGCTCTACGGCCGCCTGACCTGGCCGGTGCTGCGCGATTCGCTCGCCGACACCATGAAGCTGACCGGCATGGGGCTGTGGATCCTGATCGGCGCCAACATCTATCTCAACATCTTCAACACGCTCGGCAGCCAGGACCTGCTCACCGAGCTCGTCCTGTCCATGCCGGGCGGTACCTATGGCATTCTCGCCATGATGATGCTCATCATCCTCGTGCTCGGCATGTTCATGGATGACTGGGCCATCATCATGCTGTGCACGCCGCTGTTCATCCCGATCATCGAGCAGCTCGGCGTCGACAAGATCTGGTTCGGGGCGCTGTTCATCGTCAACATCCAGGTGGCCTATCTGTCGCCGCCCTTCGGCTTCGTGCTGTTCTGGATCAAGGGCGTGCTGCCGAAGGACGTGCACATGGGCGACATCTACCGCTCGGTGCTGCCCTTCGTCTGCCTGCAGCTGCTCGGCCTGACCCTGGTGTTCCTGTTTCCGCAGATCGCGCTGTGGCTGCCGAGTCTCGGCAAGTGAGGCGCCGGGCGGCGGCCAGCCGCGCCTAGGCGTGGGCCCCCTGCACCGCCGTCACCGCGATCATGCAGTAGACATCCTCGGCGGTGCAGCCTCGCGACAGGTCGTTGGCGGGGCGGGCGAGCCCCTGCAGGATCGGCCCGATGGCCATGGCGCCGCCGATGCGTTCGGCGATCTTGTAGCCGATATTGCCGGAGGCGAGGTCGGGGAAGATGAAGACATTTGCGGCGCCGGCGAGCGGGGAATCCGGCGCCTTGACGCGGCAGACGGATTCGACGAAGGCCGCGTCGAACTGCATCTCGCCGTCGATGGCAAGGTCCGGCGCCTGGTGGCGCACGGCGCTGACGGCGTCGCGAATGCGCTCGAGGCTGGGATGGCTGGCGCTGCCCCGCGTCGAGAAGGACAGCATTGCCACTTTCGGTTCCTCGCCGGTCAGCGCCCGGTAGGACCTGCTCGAGGCGAGCGCGATTGCGGCGAGCTCCGCCGCGTCCGGCTGCACGACCAGCCCGCAATCGGCGAAGAGCACCACGCCCTTGCGCGCATGGTGTTCCCTGGCCAGCACCATCAGGAAGAAGCTCGACACCATCGAGATGCCGGGTGCGGGGCCGATGATCCGCAGCGCCGCCCGTACGGTTTCCGCCGTGGTCGCGACTGCCCCGCCGACGGTCCCGTCGGCGTCGCCGGCGCGCACCATCATGGCGGCGAAGGCCAGCGGCTCTGCGACCTGGCGGCGCGCGGTCTGCCGATCGTCGCAATCCCGCCCGCGCCGCAGCCGCAGCCAGGCTTCGCCATAGGCATCGAGCCGGGGCGAGCGTGCCGGATGCTCGACCGAGATCCGGTTGGATCCCTTGGCGCCGTAGCGGTCGAGAAGGCGGCGGACGACTGCCGGGCGTCCGAGCAGGGTGATGCGCGCGATCCCGTCGGCGGCGGCGCGCGCCGCCCCTTCGACGATGCGCGGGTCCTCGCCTTCGGGCAGGACGATATGACGGTTCAGCCGACGCGCGGCGGCGGCGAGCCGGCGCAGCACGGGGACCTCGCCGGCGTGCATGGCCGCCTCAGACCGCCTGCTGCGGCCGCATGTCGGCGGGATCGATCCCCGCCACCGGAACCGGCTTCTTCATGGCGTCGCGGCGGAAAGGTTCGCCGAGCTCCTGGTTGAGCATGACCTCGATGAAGGTGGTGACGCCCTTTGCCTGCGACGCGCAGGCGGTGCGGATCGCCTCGGACAATTCCTCCATGGTCCGCGCCACCACGCCGTGGAAGCCGAAGGCCCTGGCGACGTCGGCATAGCTGAAATTCCGGTTCAGCTCGGTGCCGACGAAATTATTGTCGTACCAGAGGATCGTGTTGCGCTTCTCCGCCCCCCATTGATAGTTGCGGAAGACCACCATGGTGATGGCCGGCCAGCCCTCGCGCCCGATCGAGCTCATCTCGTTCATCGAGATGCCGAAGGCGCCGTCGCCGGCAAATCCGACCACCGGCACGTCCGGGCAGCCGATCTTGGCGCCGACGATCGAGGGAAAGGCATAGCCGCAGGGGCCGAACATGCCCGGCGCCAGATATTTCCGGCTTTCGCGGAAGCTCGGATAGGCATTGCCGATGGCGCAATTATTGCCGATATCGGTGGAGACGATGGCATTTTCCGGCAAGGCGGACTGGATGGCGCGCCAGGCCTGGCGTGGCGACATCATGCCGGCGTCGCGCTCGCGCACCTCGGCGTTCCAGCTGGTGCCGGGATCGTCCTCCTCGTGATCCATCGAGGCGAGCTGCTGCAGCCAGGCCGAGCGCGTCTGGTGGATCAGCGAACGCCGTTCCTCCCGTCCGGTATCGCCGGCCCCCGGCGACAGGCGCGCGAGAATGGCGGCGGCAACCTGCCTGGCATCGCCGCAGATGCCGACCGTGATCTTCTTGGTCAGGCCGATGCGATCCGGATTGATGTCGACCTGGATGACGGCCGCGTCCTTCGGCCAGTAGTCGATGCCGTAGCCGGGCAGGGTCGAGAACGGGTTGAGCCGCGTGCCGAGGGCAAGGACCACGTCGGCGCGGGCGATCAGCTCCATCGCCGCCTTCGAGCCATTATAGCCGAGCGGGCCGACGCTCAGCCGGTGATTGCCCGGAAAGGCGTCATTATGCTGGTAGCCGCAGCAGACCGGGGCATCGAGGCGCTCGGCCAGCGCCACGGATTCTGCCACTGCATTGCCGATGACCACGCCGGCGCCGTTGAGGATGACGGGGAAGCGGGCCTGCGACAGCAGCCGCGCCGCCGCCTCGATCGCATCCTCTCCGCCCGCCGGGCGTTCGAGGCGCACCACCTGCGGCAGATCGACATCGATCACCTGGGTCCAGAAATCGCGCGGCACGTTGATCTGCGCCGGGGCCGAGCGGCGCCAGGCCTGGGAGATGACGCGGTTCAGCACTTCCGGGATGCGCGCCGGGTCGCGCACCTCCTCCTGATAGGCGACGATGTCCCGGAACATGTCCATCTGCGGCACTTCCTGGAATCCGCCCTGCCCCATGGTGCGGTTGGCGGCCTGCGGCGTCACCAGCAGCAGCGGCGTATGGTTCCAGTAGGCTGTCTTCATCGCGGTGACGAAACCGGTCACGCCCGGACCGTTCTGCGCGATCGCCATCGACATGCGCCCGGTGGCGCGGCTGTAGCCATCCGCCATCAGGCCGGCATTGGTCTCGTGGGCGCAGTCCCAGAAGCGGATCCCCGCCTTCGGAAACAGGTCGGAAACCGGCATCATGGCCGAACCGATGATCCCGAAGGCCTGGTCGATCCCGTGCATCTGCAGAACCTTCACGAAGGCTTCCTCGGTGGTCATTCTCATTGCGCGAAATTCCTTGTCCGTTGCGGCGCCGGCCCCCGGAGGGGACTCAGAGCACCTCGTCCCTGATGAAATACCAGCGGTACATTGCGCGCTGGCCGATGCGGCGGAAGGGCGTGAGCAGCCCGTAATGCGGCAGTTCGGAGCCGAAGATCGGCAGGTCCGGCCAGTCGCGCCGGCCCGCGATCATCTGGGCCAGGCGGCGGCCCGCCTGGGCCGAATACATGACGCCGTTGCCGCCATAGCCGAGCGCGTAGAAGACTTTCTGCGCCGGGTCCGGCTGGGCGATGCGCGGCATCATGTCATGGCTGACATCGACCCAGCCCCACCAGGAATAGTCGATGCGGATGTCCCGCAGCGACGGGAACTTGCGCCGCATGCCGCCGATGAGGCGCTGCAGATGCACGTCGTTCGGCGCGTCGCGGCCGGTAATGGCGCTGCGCGAGCCGATCTGGAGCCGGTTGTCGGGCAGGAGCCGGTAGTAGTGGCGCAGCGTGCGCGTGTCGGTCAGCGGAATGCGCGTGCGGAAATTGAGCGCCTCGATCTCCGCGGCGGCGAGCGGCCGCGTGACGATCGAATTGGACAGGACCGGCATCAGGCGGTGGCGGGTCAGGGGATGCAGCCCGGGCGAAGTATAGCCGGCGGTGGCAAAGGCGACCGCATCCGCCCGCACCGTGCCGCCGGGGGTCGAAAGCAGGTGCTTGCCGCCGCGCAGTTCATGGCCGGTGACCGGGCTGTCGACATGGATCCTGGCGCCGAGCGAGCGCGCCAGCCGGACATAGCCGAAGGCAAGCTTCGCCGCATGCACGCCGATGCCGTCGGGCTCGAACATCGCGCCGGCGGCTTCCTCGTCGCGGACATATTCGGCAAGCACTTCCTCGCGGCCCATGAAGCGGGCGCGATAGCCGAACGTCTCGTTGAGCAGCAGCGCCTCGCGCTCCAGCGCCGGCAGCATCTTCGCCCTGTGCGCGATGTAGAGATGGCCGCCATCCTGCGGCTCGCAGTCGATTTCCGGCTCGCGGATCAGGGCGCGGAACAGGTCGAATCCCTCGGCGATCTCCCGGTGCAGCGCCCTGGCGACGTCGAGGCCCCAGCGCTGGATCCACTCCGAACGCTTCAGCCGGCCGGCGGAAATCTGTGCCTGGCCGCCATTGCGGGTCGAGCACCCCCATGCGGTGCCGTTCGCCTCCAGCACCACCGCCCGGATCCCGTGCTCGCGGGCGAGATGGATGGCGGTGGAAAGTCCCGTATAGCCGGAGCCGACAATGGCGACATCGGCGTCGATGTCGCCCGTGACGGGGCCGTCATCGGCCGGCGGCCGGCCGGCGGTCGCGATCCAGTAGGTCGGCGCATAGTCGAGCCCCTGTCCGGGATGCGGGGCCGTGGCGGGGTCGTAGGCCGGATCGTAGGGAAGCCGGCCGGTCCCGAACTTCTGATGATCCATCAGCGCGCTCCTTTCGCGGGGAGAAGCGGGCGCTGCTTGCGGAAGGCCTGCTTGCGCACGATCCTGCCGTCGCGCAGGGTGAAGAGGTCGCAGCCTTCCGCCTCGATGCGCGTACCGTCGGCATTGGTGCCGGTGAAGGTCCATTCCGAGACGGCGCGGTCGCCATGGACGAAGTGGCCGTGATGCTCCCAGCGGGCATCGGCCATCGCCTTCCATACGCCGGCAAAGGCATCGGCGATCGCCTCCGCCCCGACGATGCGGGTGCCCCACGCGTCGGGGCCGGCGACCGTGTTGAAGACGCAGTCCGGCGCGAACCAGCGCATCACCCCGTCAATGTCGTGCCGGTTGAATGCGTCGAACAGTTCGGCAAGCTGCTCGGGTCCGACGATCCTGTCGCTCATCCGTCCCTCCCGGCCATTGTCTCCGCTCGGGGATAGATCAGGCCCGGCGAAAGGTTTATATCCAGTGCCAAAGTTGCATAGGTCCAGGATGGACAGGGCCGGGAGGACAGGGATGAAGGGCAACGCGATTTCGGAGACCCGTTTCTTCATCGACCGCGCCAGCCCGATCGGCCTGCAGGCCCAGATCCGCGAGAACATCGTCTCGGCCATCCTCGCCGGCGATCTTCTGCCCGGCAGCCGGCTGCCTTCCACCCGCCGGCTCGCCGACTATCTCCGGGTCTCGCGCATCACGGTCACGCTTGCCTATCAGGAGCTGGTCTCGCAGGGCTATCTGGAGGCGCGCGGCCGCAGCGCGCATTGGGTCGCCGGCAATCCGCCGGCCAGCGTCATCGCCCCGCGCGAGCCGCCCCTGCCCGACCGGCCGGTGGAATGGGGCGAGCGGTTGCGCCCGATCTCGGGCATCACGCGGCCGGTGCGCAAGCCGCTCAACTGGCGGGCCTTCCGCTATCCGTTCCTGTACGGGCAGGTGGACCCGTCCCTGTTCGACCTGTCGGCATGGCGCGATTGCGCGCGCCGCGCCCTCGGACGCGAGGACTTCACGCAGATGGCCGGCGACTTCGCCGCCGCCGACGATCCGCAGCTCGTCAACTACATCTGCTCACGCACCCTGCCGGCGCGCGGCATCCGCGCCCGGCCGGACGAGATCCTGGTGACCGTCGGGGCACAGAATGCGCTGTGGCTGGTATCGCAGCTGCTGCTCGGTCCCGGGCGGCATGCAATCTGCGAAAATCCCTGCCACCCCGACATCCGCGCCACGCTGCAGCTCAGCGGCGCCCGGATCACCTCGCTCGATGTCGACGGATCCGGGCTGGCGCCGGAGGATCTGCCCTTTCCCTTCGACGCCGCCTTCCTGACGCCCAGCCACCATTCACCGACGGCGGCCACCCTGCCGATGCAGCGGCGCCTGCGCTGGCTGGAACTGGCCGACCGGCACGATTTCATCATCGTCGAGGACGATTACGAATTCGAGATGAGCTTTCTCGGGCCGCCCTCGCCGGCGCTGAAGGCGCTCGACCGCTCGGGCCGCGTCTTCTATGTCGGCAGCTTCTCCAAATCGCTGTTTCCGGGTCTGCGTCTCGGCTATCTCGTCGCCCCGGCGCCGGTCATCCGCGAGGCGCGGGCGCTGCGTTCCCTGACCCTGCGCCATCCGCCGGGACACCTGCAGCGCACCGCCGCCTATTTCCTGGCGCTCGGCCATCATGACGCGCTCATTCACCGCATGCGCCTCGCCTATTCGCGGCGTCACGTCGCCATGGCCGAGGCGCTGCGCGACGAGGGCCTGACCATTGCGGGATCGTCGGCCTTCGGCGGCACCTCGTTCTGGATCGAGGGACCCGAGGGGCTGGATGCCGACGCGCTGACCGAGGCGCTGGTCGCGGACGACGTGCTGATCGAATCCGGCTCGCCCTTCTTTCCGCCGGGCCATGGGCCCTGCCGCTATTTCCGCATGGCCTATTCCTCCATCCCCGCCGAACGCATTGCCGAAGGCGTCCGCCTGGTTTCGAAAAGAATTCGGGAAAGAACAAAGCCATAACATTGATTGAAGGCAAGAAACGAATCAGATAGTCCTTCCGCCATGATCGCTGAAGGCACGAGGGCGAAAGATGATTCGTTTATCGGTACTAATCTTTATTTTGCTTATATGTTTGGGATGCACGAATGCACAAAGCTTGAGCGCGAGATTCGAGCCGAAGGAGGCGTCCTTCATTCACCGTCATGGCAAGGCGACTCTGTCCGGGCAGGCATTTCTGCGCAGGCGGGACGGTGGCGTCGTCCTTGCCGCCGGCTCGCGCGTCTACCTGATCCCGTCGACCGCCTATAGCCGCGAGCGGCTCGGCCATATTTTCGGCGGACGCAAGTTCAACAGCGGCGCCGTGCGCTTCGCCGAGACGGATCCGCGATATCCGAAGATGATGCGCGTCACCAAGGCCGACGCCGAGGGGCGGTTCGCCTTCGCCGCACTCGCCGACGGCGAGTATTTTCTCACCACCGCCCTGGAGTGGGAGGCGGATGGCCGGACCCGCGGCGGCCAGCTCCTGGAAAAGGTCAGCATCCGCAACGGCAAGGACGCGCGGATCATCCTGACGGGGGACTGACGCGCGCATCGTCCATTCCCGGGCTTGTCCCCCCGTCATCCCCGGGCTTGTCCCCCCGTCATCCCCGGGCTTGTCCCCCCAACGCCCGTCATCCCCGGGCTTGTCCCGGGGATCTCCCGACAACTAGCCACAGTGTTGATGGAGGGTGCCAAATCCCTCCGCGCTCCTTTCCGAGGGAGGTCCTCGCCACTCCAACGCACGTCATCCCCGGGCTTGTCCCGGGGACCTCATCGCGAGTTCGCACGGTGTTTGTGGAGGGTGCCAAACCCTTCCGCACTCCTGAGAGAGATCCTCGCCACAAGCCCGAGGATGACGGCGTGGGGGCCTCAGTCGCTGCTGGCCACCGGCGCCACCAGCGGCGTGATCCGGCGGATGGCGACGCGACGATTTTCGCGGCTGCGGTCCTGCGTATCGACCTTGAGATAGCGCTCGCCATAGCCCTGGGCGACCAGATTTTCCGGCGGAATCTCGTAGTATTGCGTCAGGGCGTCGATCACCGCATATGCGCGCTCGTCCGACAGGGCGAGATTGTACATGTCCGAGCCGACGGCATCGGTATGGCCCTCGATCAGGAAGGTCTCGCCGGGGTTTTCCTCGAGCAGCTTGCCGATCGCCCAGGCGACACCGTCGAGTTTCTCGATCTCCGACTGGCTGATCACTGCCGAATTGAAATCGAAATTGATCGTGTCGAGATCGATGCGCCGCGCCTTGTCGCGGATGCGCGGCGACTCGACCACTTCCGAGATCGCATAGGTGCGCTCGACCCGTTCGACCGGCGGCTGGCGCAGGAACTCGTAATAATCCTCGCGGCTGCGCGCCCGTTCCGCCTCGAAAATATACTCCTCGACCGGGATGGTCAGCCGCATCGGCGGCAGGTCCCAGCCGGCCGGGCGCCGGTCGCGCCCGCCGCGGCGGTCGCGCTCGAAGCGGTCGCGTTCGACATGGAACAGCACTACTTCACGTCCGTCGGGAAGGATCTTGGTGCGGTTGAGAATTTCGCCGTGGCGGTCGCGGATGGTGACGATGCGCACACCATTGTCACGAATGACCACTTCGCGCGTACGGTCGCCGCGAAGCTGCTCATAGTAGACATCGCGGGCGCCGCGCCGCAGCCTTTCGCCGCGGTCGCGTCGTTCGACATGCATTTCGCCGCCGAGCATGTAGATCAGCCGGTCGCCGATCTCGCGTACCACCTCGCCGAGATCCTCGTCGCGGTCGCGCCGCCTCTCGCGCGGCGCTTCGATGCGCTCGCCCTCTTCGCGGATGACCTGTTCGATCTCGGCACGATCGATCACCGGCTGCGCCTCGGCATCGCTGGCCGGCGGCTGCTGCGCCTCGGCATCGCTGGCCGGGGGTTGCTGCGTTCCGGCCTCGTCGCGATCCTGGCGCTGGCGCCGGTCGCCACGCTCGCGCCGCTCGCCCTCGCCCTCGCCCGCGGCAGGCTCCTTCTGGCTGTCGAGAACCGGGGCAAGTTCCTCCGCCTCGGGTTCCGCCGCGCCTTCCGTTTCTTCGTCAGCCTCTTCGGCAGGCGGCGTTTGTGCGGCTGGCTGCTCGCCGGCCGCCGGTGACTGCCCTTCTTCCGCGGGCGCCGCCTCGGACGGAGCCGGGGTCGGGATCGGGGCAGCCGGCTCTGCTGCAGCGTCGGGCGCCTCATCGGCAGGCGTTTCTTCCGGGACTTCGGCCGCCGGTGGCTGCCCGGCCGGCGCCTCTTCCGCCGGCTCATCGGCGGGAGCTGGCGCGGCTTCTTCCGCCGCGGGCGCCTCTTCCGCCGGCCCAGATTCTTCCGCCGCCGGCGCCTCTTCCGCCGGCGCAGATTCTTCCGCCGGCGCGGCTTCTTCCGC
>CAYLSN010000043.1:9855-14239 GCA_964386015.1 uncultured Rhizobiaceae bacterium
TTCTTCCGCCGGCGCGGCTTCTTCCGCAGGCGCAGGCGCTTCCGGGGCCTCGTCGGCCTGGTCCGGGCGCGGCTCCGGCATCGGCGCCTCCTCGGGCGTAGTCTGCTGCTGCTCTTCCTGCTCTTCTTCCTGCTGCTCCTGCTGCTCTTGCCGGCGTTCCTCGCGGCGTCGGCGGATTTCCTCCTCGAGTTCCTCCTCGATCTGCTGCGGCGCCTGCGCCAGCTGCAGGCTCTGGCTCGCCCATGCCGGGAAGCCGATCAGGGCGATGGCGGCGGTCGCGGAAAGGAATTGCAGGTGCTTCTTCATGTTTGCGGCTCCCGGAAAACTGACTGGCGGCGAAACGTGCGAGCTTCGCAAACGTTCCGGAAAACGTTCCGGCGCTTGACGATCGCCGCCGGCATGGGCACAAACGCAGCGGCCGCTGACGGATAGCCGCATGAGTTCCGAGGACCGCCCCCGACAATTGCCCCTGGGTTTCGAGATCGTGACGGGCCTTGCCCCGGACGATCTCGTGGTGACCGCCGCCAACCAGGCGGCAGTGCGCATGATCGAAGCCTGGCCGGACTGGCCGTCCCGGGTCGTGGTGCTGGCCGGTCCGGAAGGATCCGGCAAGTCGCATCTGGCCGCGATCTGGCGCCAGCGCAGCCGCGCGCGGGTCGTTCCTGCCAACGCGATTCCCGCCGCCGGCCCGCAGGAGGCTCGGGCCTGGCTGATCGAGGATGCCGACCGGCCCGGCCTCGACGAGGTCGGCCTGTTCCATCTTGTCAATTCGGTTCGTGCCGCTTCCGGCAGCCTGCTGCTGACCGCAAGACGGCCTCCCGCCGCCTGGAATGTGCGCCTGCCCGATCTTGCCTCGCGCCTGCGCGCCGCGGCGCTGGCCGAAATCCTGCCGCCCGACGACGCGCTGTTGTCGGCGGTGATCGTCAAGCTCTTCGCCGACCGGCAGATCGACGTCGCGGCGCAGGTCGTCGAATATCTTGTCGCGCGCATGCCGCGCTCGCTCGTCGACGCTATCCGGCTGGTCGACCGCATCGATCGCTGGTCGCTCGAGCGCCAGTGCCGAATCACCCGGGCACTCGCCGCCGAGGCCCTGCAGGACACGGATATCAACACTTCACGGGGATAGGCCACAATCCGGCCTGAGCGCCGGCCCCGGATCTGCGCCCTTGCGCGCCGCGTCGGCTCACTTTGCCGCGGGGAAACTGCCTTGTTTTACTCCCCTCCGGCGCAGCCGTGAGAGAATCGCATCCACCAGACATGGAAAGGGATGACGATGACACAGCTGCTGTATGATTTCGGTTTCGATCCTGCCGTCCTCTATGCCGGAGCCGGCGGCGGCCTCTTGCGGGCGCTGTCGCGCCGCCAGCTGCGCCTGCGCGAAATGCTGCTGTCGCCATGCTGCGGCGCACTCGCCTCCGCCTATCTCACCCTGCCGCTCGTGCGCCTTGCCGGCCTGTCTCCGCCGCCGCGCGACAGCGGCGAGCTCGTCCTCGCCTCCGCCTTTCTCATCGGCACCTGCGCCATGTGGATCAGCGACATTGTCCTGCAGGCGGTGGCCCACAGGCTCGGCCTGCCGGGCAGGACGCGGGAGCCCGGCCAATGAACGACACCGTCATGCTCCGGCAAGGCTCATGCCTGCGCCTCGAATGCGTCTTCCGGGACGACAATGGCGATCCGGAAAATCTCGCCGGGGACCGTTTCGAGATCCGTGACGCCCGGCCGCAAAGCCTCGCAACGGACCTCGCCATCCACCTCGTCGAGCCGGAAGCCGGGCGCATCGGCCTCGAGCTCGAGCGCGAGGGCTCGCGCCGGCTCGGTCATGGCCGGGTCAACCATTTCCGCCTCTGCCGCATCCTGGCCAGCGGCTGCGAGGACAGCACCAACCTGATCTGGATCGAAGTCGCATGAGCACCGCCACCATTCAGCAGCAGACCCGGACTGTCACCATCGCCGCGACCGGAGCGCCCGGCCGTCCCGGCCTTGTCTGGGACGATGCCGGCTGGCAGGCAGGCGTCACCTACGCTGCCGGCGTCGCCCTGCAGCATCACGGCACCAGCTGGCGCGCCCTCGCCACGCATATTGGCGGCGGCGAGACCGAGCCGGGCGTCGGCGCCGCATGGCAGGAGGCATGGGCGGTCCTCGCGCACGGCGCCGATCCTGCCCTGATGCAGGCAGCCATTGCTGCCGCGAGCGAGGCCGTGCCGGCAAGCGAAACCGCCCAGCAGGCGGCCGCGACGGCCATGTCGGCGCGCGAGGACGCCATGGCGCATGCAGAAGCCGCCGCAGCCAGCGCGGCCGAGGCCTCGCTGCAGGCCCTGCGGGCTGGCGCCCATGCCCTGCCGATCGGGCTGCTGCTCTCGGACAATGCCGCCTTGGCCGATGGCGGCTGGCATGTCTGCCGCGACTATCCGGCCACGGCCCGCCTCACCCGGCTTCGTCTCGAAGTCCTCGCCGGCAACGGCGATGCCGGCAACTGGTTCATCGAGGTGGATGGCAGCATCGTCGTCGGCCCCATTGCCCTCGCCAGCGATGCCCCAATCATTCTCGGCGGCCTCGTCGTCGATCTGGCGCCGGGCAGCGAGGTCATCGCCTGGCGCAGCGGCGGCGGTCTCGCCCCGCCCTTCGCCATCCTGCTGCAGATCGACGGGAGAGCGCCATGATTGCGCTCCCGCATTGCCTTCCGCCGCGGCTGATCCCCGGCTCCTGTCAAAATCCATCCGACATCTGGAAAGGAATCCTCATGCTGCACTATTGCAATCTTGGCGCCGCGCCGCTTTCCCTGCCCTTCCTGCCCGGTCCGGACGGCGCAGTGCCGATCGAGGACAGCAACTGGGCGGCGGGGATCTGGTGGTTCGAAGGGCAGCTGGCGCGTTCGCCCGATGCCTGGCAGGCGCTGGCCGGCGCCAGCTTCGCCCGTGCCTCGCATGCCTGCCGGTTCAATGCCGCCGGCGATCTGGAGATGGTGGCGCCGGACGTGGCGCGCCTCGACCACGATCCGGCAACGGGCGAGGCGCTCGGCTATCGCGCCGAGGGGCGGCGCACCAATCTCTGGCGTACCGATCCCGCCCAGGAAAGCCTGTTCTCCGGCCAAGCCGACGAGCGCGGCGTGCCGCTGCGCCGCTTTGCCGGCAATGGCCAGACCGTGCCCAGCTGGTCGGACGGCAATGGCCGCTGGCAGGATGGCGCCGTTCCCGTCGCTTCGGTCTGTGCCCGGCGCGGCAGCGAGCGCTACCTCATGCTGGGATTGTCCGGCACGACCACCAGCGGCCAGTCCAACGCCGCCTTCGATTTTGACGCCGGCGCCTTTTCCTTTGCCGGCACCCTGCACGAATTTTCCGCCCGCGAACTGGGCGGCGGCCTGTGGCGGCTCTGTGTCTCGACTGCCAATGGCGATGTTTCCCCCTCCTTGCGCGGGCTGCGCATCCGCCCTTCGGATGGCGGCAGTTCGCAGGCGCATGTCCTGCCCGAGGGCGCGACCGTGTTCTGGGGCGCGCCGCAGCTCGAACTCGGCACCTCCCCGCCGGGCCCCACCTTTGCGTCAACGCCGATTCCGTGGCTGGGCGGCGAGGTGACGCGCGAGGCCGACCGGCTTTCCTGGCCGGTCGCGGCTCCCGCCTCGGCAACCATGCTGGTGCGGGCGCAGGCGCCTTCCGGCACCGATGGCGATCAGGTGCTGTGGCAATGGGATGACGGTTCGGATGCCAGCCATTGTCGCGTCGCCCGCGGCGGTGACGGCAGAATGCGCGTGGACGTCGCCGCCGGCGGCGTGCAGCTCGCCAGTCTCGATCTGGGCCCGGTTCAGGACGATGCCGAACTCCGCCTCGCACTGGCCTGGGAGGAAGGCCGCATTGCCGCCAGCCTCGATGGCGCCACCGCGGTTGCCGCCCCCATTACCGTTCCGCAGGGGTTGGTCACATTGCGCGCGGGCACCGACTTGGCCGGACGCGCCTGGTTCGGCACCATCGCCCGCCTGACGCGCCACGCGGCAGCCTATGCGGATGCGCAACTGGCGGAGATGAGCCGATGAGACGCGCCCTTGCCTCCACCAGTCTCACCCCGATCGCGATGACGCTTCCGCGCCAGCGCTGCGGCGCGACGACGCCGCGCCGGTCAATGCAGGATCTGGCTCAGGAACAGCTTCGTGCGCTCATGCTGCGGCGCATCGAAGACGCCGCGCGGCTCGTTCTGCTCGACGATCTGGCCCTTGTCCAGGAAGATCACCCGGTTGGCGACCTTGCGCGCAAATCCCATTTCATGGGTCACGCAAAGCATGGTCATGCCCTCCTCCGCCAGCGACACCATCGTGTCCAGCACCTCCTTGATCATTTCCGGATCCAGCGCCGAAGTCGGCTCGTCGAACAGCATGGCGCGGGGTTCCATGCAC
>CAYLSN010000044.1:0-7945 GCA_964386015.1 uncultured Rhizobiaceae bacterium
ATGAGGAGGATCAGCTCGAGATCCCGGCCTTCCTGCGCCGGCAGGCCAACTGAGAGTTGTATCGCCAGGCGGCGCGCGCCAGACTGCCGGAATGCGCGCGTCGCCATTAACGGTTTGATTTCAAGCTGTTACATTTCCGGCGAATTGCGTTCCCGCGTAACATGAAGTAAGAAAGCGTGATTTGGCGGATGAATTTGGTGCAACTATCTTCAACGCCGTTCATCAAGAGTCGGGAGCAGCGAGGGGGAAGCTGTTTCGCAGGCAGATAAAATTTTGAGCGCCACTTTTCGCGTGCTTGAAGAGTGGCCAACTGAATCGGGGCGGGTTCATGGGGATCGAGTTGCGCGGCTATCAAACGACGCTCAAGCGTTCTGTATCCTTGGCGGGCGTCGGAGTTCACAGCGGCAAGCCTGTAACGGTAACGTTCCATCCCGCCGATCCCGACACCGGAATCACCTTCATCCGCACCGATCTTGAAGGCGAGGCGAGAGAGATCCGGGCGCTGGTCTCGGAAGTCGGCGCTACCGACCTATGCACCCTGCTCGGAAACCCGCAGGCTGTCCACGTCGCCACGGTGGAGCACCTCATGGCGACGCTTTTCGCGCTCGGCATCGACAATGTGTTGATCGAGATCGATGCCGAGGAAGTGCCCATTCTCGACGGCAGCGCCATCTGCTTCGTCGATGCGTTCGACCAGGCGGGGATCGTCGCGCTTCAGGCCAAGCGGCGCTACATCCGCGTGCTGAAGACC
This sequence comes from uncultured Rhizobiaceae bacterium, assembly GCA_964386015.1. GTDB lineage: Bacteria > Pseudomonadota > Alphaproteobacteria > Rhizobiales > Rhizobiaceae > CAYLGY01. The sequence continues at coordinate 752 of CAYLSN010000044.1, forward strand.
GTACGCATCGAAAGCGGCGCGAGCTGGGCGGAATTCCAGCCGCATGACGGCACACGCTTCGAGATCGAGATCGATTTCGAGAGCCCGGCCATCGGCCGCCAGTCCTTTGCCGCCGATATCGACGCCGACCTGTTCCGGCGCGAGATCGCCCGGGCCCGCACTTTCGGTTTTCTGCGCGATGTCGAGCGGCTGTGGGCCGCCGGCTATGCGCTCGGCTCCTCCCTGGAGAATTCGCTGGTCGTCGGCGATGACGACACCATCGTCAATATGGACGGGCTGCGCTACAGCGACGAATTCGTGCGCCACAAGACGCTGGACGCGATGGGCGATCTCGCCCTTGCCGGGGCCCGTTTCATCGGCTGTTTCCGCTCCTATCGCGGCGGTCATCGCCTCAACTCCGCCGCGCTGCGGCGGCTGCTTTCGGATCCGTCCGCCTTCCAGATCGTCGAGACGACTCACCGCGAGCGCGGCCGGACCGCGGAGCTGATTGCCGTGAATGCTCCGGTTTTCGCTCCGTGGACGCTGTGAAGCCGGCAGACGTCCCATTGGCGAGAACCGAAGCCTGTTCGGCAAACTTTAACAGCTTGCGGTCATAAATTTGCAGGATTGAGAGGCGAGGACGTTGCCGTCCAGCTGTCGATATGCTCTATGTGACGGCAGGTACACCGAGGGCAAGAACCGGACATGATTTCAGCTATCAAGAGGGGAATCGCTGCGCGGCCGCCATTGCGCGAGAGGCTGCTGCGGCTCGTGCCGGTCGTGGCCGTCGCGGTGACGCCGGTGCTGTTCGTGTCCGCCTGTGCTTCGGACAATGACATCGATCTTGCAACCTATGTCGAACAGACCGACCCGGCGGATGTGCTCTACAATCAGGGTCTCGCAAATCTCAATGCCGGCCGGCTGAAGGAAGCGTCGGCCAAGTTCGCCGCCATCGACCGCCAGCATCCCTATTCGGAATATGCCCGCAAGGCCATGGTGATGGGCGCCTTCACCAATTACCGCCGCGGCAAGTATGACGAGGCGATCAGCGCCGGCGAGCGTTTCGTCCAGCTCTATCCTTCCGATCCCGACGCAGCCTATGCGCAATACATTGTCGGTCTTTCCTGGTTCCGGCAGATCCGCGACGTGACGCAGGACCAGAAGGAATCGATCCGCACGATGAATGCGATGAAGGAGCTGGTGGAGCGCTGGCCCGATTCCGAATATGTCGAGGATGCACAGGCCAAGATCCGCTTCGCGCGCGACCAGCTTGCCGGCAAGGAGATGCAGATCGGCCGCTATTATCAGGAGCGGCGCGAATATATCGCTGCCGTTACCCGCTTCCGCAATGTCGTCGAGGTCTATTCCGACACGCGCCATATCGAGGAGGCGCTCGCCCGTCTGACCGAGACCTACTACGCCATGGGCATGACCAACGAGGCGCAGACGGCGGCGGCGGTGCTCGGTCATAATTTCCCGGACAGCGAATGGTATCAGACCGCCTACAAGCTGCTGCAGAGCGGCGGGCTGGAGCCCCGCGAAGACCGGGGTTCCTGGCTGTCGCGCATTTCCAGCACCCTGACCGGCAGCCGCGCCTGAGCTTGCGGCTCCGTTCGCCGGAGCGTCCTTCATCCGTCGTTGCCGCCGGGTAAGTCATGCTCGTACACCTGTCGATCCGCGATATCGTCCTGATCCGCCGGCTCGACATCGATTTCGATGCGGGCCTGTCGGTCCTGACCGGCGAGACCGGGGCAGGCAAGTCGATTCTCCTCGATGCCCTGTCCCTGGCGCTGGGCGCGCGCGGCGATTCGTCCCTGGTGCGGGAGGGGGCCGGGGAAGGCCAGGTGACCGCAGTCTTCGACGTGCCCATGCAGCATGCGGCGCGTTCGATCCTCGCCGCGGAGTCGCTGGACAGCGAGGATGGCTTCATCATCCTGCGTCGGGTGCAGGGGGTGGACGGGCGCAGCCGGGTCTTCGTCAATGACCGGCCGGCGAGCGTGGCGCTGATGCGGCGCATCGGCTCCGCCCTGGTCGAGATTCACGGCCAGCATGACGAGCGCGCCCTCGTCGATACCGCGACCCATCGCGGCCTGCTGGACGAGTGGGCAGGGCTGGCCGATCAGCTCGGGCAGGTGCAGCGCGCCTTCCGCCACTGGCAGGATCTGCGGCGCCGGCATGCCGAGCTTGCCGCCCGGATCCGTGAAGCAGCCCGCGAGGCCGAATATCTCGCCGCCGCGCTGGAGGAGCTGGACCGGCTCGATCCGCAGCCGGGTGAGGAAGAAAGGCTCGCGGCCCTGCGCGCCGACATGATGCGGGCGGAACGGATCGCCGGCGACATTGCCGACGCGCAGGATCTGTTGAGCGGGGCGGATTCGCCCGCGACGCAGCTGGCGGCGCTGATGCGGCGGCTCGGCCGCAAGTCCGCCGAGGCGCCGGAGCTGATCGATCCGATCGTGCGCGGTCTCGATGAAGCGCTGCTGCTGCTGGATCATGTCGAGCAGTCGGTCGGCGCTGCCATGCAGGCGGTGGATTTCGATCCGGCGCGCCTCGAGGAGGCCGAGACGCGACTGTTCGCCCTGCGCGCGGCGGCGCGCAAGCATAATGTGCAGGTCGACGAACTTGCCGCATTGCGGGCGCGCTTCGCGGCGGAACTGGCCGAGCTCGATGCCGGCGAGGAGAGGCTGGCGGAGCTGGCGGCCGAGGCGGAAGCGGCGCTGCGTGACTATGACGCGGCGGCCGGGAAGCTGTCGGCGGCACGAAAGGCGGCCGCGGCCGAACTTTCGGCGGCGGTCATGGCCGAATTGCCGGCGTTGAAACTGGAGCGCGCCGAATTCCTGGTCGAAATTGTCCAGGATGCTGCCGAGCGTACGGCGGCGGGAATCGACCGGGTCGAATTCGTCGTGCGGACCAATCCCGGCTCGCGGCCGGGGCCGCTGATGAAGATCGCCTCCGGCGGCGAGCTGTCGCGCTTTCTGCTGGCGCTGAAAGTGGCGCTCGCCGACCGCGGTTCGGCGCCGACCCTGGTCTTCGACGAGATCGATGCCGGGGTTGGCGGCGCGGTCGCGGATGCCATCGGCCAGAGGCTCGCGCGCCTCGCGCAGCGGGTCCAGGTGCTCGCCGTCACCCATGCGCCACAGGTGGCGGCGCGCGCCGCGTCGCATTATCTGATACGGAAGTCGCCCGAAGGCGAATCGGGCGTGGCGACCGCGGTGAGCCGGATCGATGAATCCCGCCGGCTGGAGGAGATCGCGCGCATGCTTGCCGGAGCGACCATTACGGAGGAGGCGCGCGCCGCCGCCCGGCGGCTGCTGGCGGATACGCTGCCGCCGTCGAATGTGGGATCGGGCCGATGAGTGCGAGGGACAAGGACGTCGAAGACCTCAGCGAGGAGGAGGCTGCCGCCGAGCTGGAACGGCTTGCGGCCGAAATTGCCTATCACGACGAGCGCTACTACAGCGACGACGCGCCGGAGATCTCCGATGCGGAATATGATGCGTTGCGCCAGCGCAATGCGGCGATCGAGGCGCGTTTCCCGCATCTGCGCCGGCCGGATTCGCCGACGCTGAAGGTCGGCGCCGCTCCCAAGGGCGCCTTCGCCAAGCATCGCCATGCCGTGCCGATGCTTTCCCTCGACAACGCGTTCAGCGAGGACGATGTGCGCGATTTCGTCGCGCGCATCCGCCGGTTCCTGCAGCTTCCCGCCGATGCGCCGCTCGCCTTTACCGCCGAGCCCAAGATCGACGGCCTGTCGCTGTCGCTACGCTACGAGAAGGGCAGGCTCGTTTCCGCCGCGACGCGCGGCGACGGACGCGAAGGCGAGAATGTCACCGCCAATGCACGCACCATCGCCGAGATCCCGCAGGTCCTTGCCGGCGATCCGCCGGATGTCCTCGAAGTGCGCGGCGAGGTCTACATGGCCACGGCCGACTTTCTCGAGCTGAATGCGCGCCAGGCCGCGGCGGGGCTGCAGACCTATGTCAATCCGCGCAATACGGCGGCGGGATCGTTGCGTCAGCTCGATCCGGCGGTAACTGCCTCGCGGCCGCTGCGGTTCTTCGCCTATGGGTGGGGCGAGGTAAGCCGCATGCCCGCCGCGACGCAGACCGGCATGGTGCAGCAGCTGGGCGCCTACGGTTTCCGCATCAATCCGCTGATGCGCCGCTTTACCGATGTCGACGCCATGCTCGCCCATTATGCCTTCATCGAGGCGGAGCGGGCGACGCTTGGCTACGACATTGACGGCGTCGTCTACAAGGTCGACGATCTGGCGTTGCAGGCGCGACTGGGATTCGTCTCGCGCAGCCCGCGCTGGGCGATCGCGCACAAGTTCGCCGCCGAGAAGGCGTTCACCGTGTTGAAGGCGATCGACATCCAGGTCGGCCGCACCGGGGCGCTGACGCCCGTGGCGAGGCTGGAGCCGGTGACGGTGGGCGGCGTCGTCGTCACCAATGCGACGCTGCACAATGCCGAGGAGATCGAGCGGCTCGGCATTCTCATCGGCGACACCGTGATCGTGCAGCGCGCCGGCGACGTCATCCCGCAGATTCTCGGCTATCTGCCGGAGAAGCGGCCCGCCGATGCGGTTCGCTTCGAGTTCCCGGAAGTCTGCCCCTGCGAGCTGAAGACGCCGGTCGTACGCGACGAAACCGCCTCCGGTGCAGAGGGCGTGATCCGGCGCTGCACCGGCGAGTTCGCCTGTCCGTTCCAGCGCCGCAGGCATCTGAAGCATTTCGTCTCGCGCCAGGCTTTCGACATTGAGGGGCTTGGCGAAAAACAGATCGACGCCTTCTACGACGATGCGGATCTGCCCGTCCGCACGCCGGCCGACATCTTCACCCTGGCGCGCCGCGATGCCGCCAATCTGCGCAAGCTCAAGGATCGCGACGGCTATGGCGAAGTGTCGGCGCGCAAGCTGTTCGAGGCCATCGAGGCACGGCGCCGAATCGGACTGGAGCGCCTGATCTATGCTCTCGGCATCCGCCATGTCGGCGAGGCGACGGCGCGCACGCTGGCGCGGGCCTATGGCGAGTGGGACAGCTTCCTTGCCGCGGCGCTCGCAGTAGCCGAGGGCGGGCTCGAATGCGAGGCGGCCGAGGAAATGATGACGCTGGAGGACATCGGCCCCGCGGTCGTTGTCGCCATCGCGCGCTATTTCGGCGAGGAGCATAATCGCGCCATGGTCGAGGCGCTGGTCGCCGAGCTGGACATCCAGCCGGCGGAACGGGTGACGGCCGATTCGCCCGTGGCCGGCAAGACCATTGTCTTCACGGGGGCGCTCGAGCGCATGTCGCGCGACGAGGCCAAGGCGATGGCGGAGCGGCTGGGGGCGCGCGCGGCGGGTTCCGTTTCGGCAAAGACCGATCTCGTCGTTGCCGGACCCGGCGCCGGCTCCAAGCTGAAGAAGGCGCAGGAGCTCGGCATCGAGATCATCGACGAGGAAGCCTGGTTCAGGCTGGTCGGGGAGGGCGGTCCGTAGCGGCCGAGGCGCCGTCACGCGCCATTTGCCAGGCCCTCCAGCCATGCCCGCTCCTCCGCATCGAGCGCAGGCCCGATCTCGCGCAGCACGCGGGCGTGATAGTCTTCGAGCCAGGCGCGCTCCTCCCGGGTCAACAGGGCAGGATCGATCAGGCTGCGGTCGAAGGGCACGAGCGTCAGCGTCTCGAAGCCCAGCATTTCCCGGTCTCCGCCCGCAATCGCTGCCGGGCCGGTGACGAGCACGAGATTCTCCAGGCGGATGCCGTATTCGCCCTCGCGGTAGTAGCCGGGCTCGTTCGACACGATCATGCCCGGCTGCAGCCTGGTCGTGCCGGACCGGGAGATCCGCTGCGGCCCCTCATGCACGGAGAGATAGGAGCCCACGCCGTGCCCGGTGCCGTGCGAATAGTCGATGCCGGCCTTCCAGTGCGCCATGCGGGCGACGGCGTCGATGTCGCAGCCGCGCAGGCCTTCCGGAAAACGCAGGGTGGAGAGCGCGATCAGCCCCTTCAGCACGATCGTGTAGTGCCGGCGCATCGCATCCGTCGGCGTGCCGATGGCGACGGTGCGCGTGATGTCGGTGGTGCCGTCGCGATACTGGCCGCCGGAATCGAACAGATACAGCGTTCCGGGCTCCAGGATGCGATTGGTGGAGCGGGTGACACGGTAGTGAATGATGGCGCCATGGGGACCGGCGCCGGAAATCGTGTCGAAGGAAATGTCCTCGAGCGGCATGCCGTCTGCCTCGCCGGCATGGCGGCGGCATTCCTCCAGCCGTCGCACCGCGCCGATCTCGTCCACCGTGCCCGGCGCCTGCCGGTGCAGCCAATACAGGAAGCGGGTCACGGCAATGCCGTCGCGACGCTGAGCCCGGCGCGCGCCCTCGATCTCGGTCGCATTCTTGACGGCGCGCGGCAGCGTCACCGGGTCGTCGAGGAGGATCGCCGCTTCGCCGGCGATCATGCGCAGCTGTTCCGAGGCAATGTCGGGATCCATGCCGATGCGGGCGCCTTGTCGCGCCAGGCGCGCCAGTTCGGCGACAAGCCCGTCCGGCCGCATCAGGCGGCAGAGGCCGGCCAGCTCGTGCCGCACCTCCGGTCCGATCTTGTCTTCGTCCATGAACAGCGCATGCGATCCGTCGGCGGCGAGAATCGCATAGCCGAGCGCCAGCGGCGTGTGCGGGACATCCTTGCCGCGAATGTTGAAGGCCCAGGCGATGGAGGCCGGATCGCTCAGGATGTAATGGCTTGCCTCGCCGAGCCCGGCGGCAAGTTCCTCCAGCTTCTGCCTTGCCGGCTTGCCCGAATACGCCACGGGATGCAGCGAGACCTCGCCTCGCGGCGGCGCCGGCCGGTCGTGCCAGACGGCATCCACGGGATTGCGGTCGAGAGCGATCAGCTGGCCATTCGACGCTGCCAGCGCCGCGCGCAACCTTTCCGCTTCCCGGATCGTGTGCAGCCACGGATCGAAGCCGAGCCGCAGCCCGTGCGGCGCATTGCGGCGCAGCCATTCGGCGGGCGGCGTCGCGATCAGGTCCTCATAGGTGAAGATCCTGCCGTCGGTCTGGTTGCGCACCTGCAGCGTGTAGCGTCCGTCGACGAAGATGACGGCGCTGTCGCGCAGCACGATTGCCAGTCCCGCCGAGCCGGAAAAGCCCGTCAGCCAGCGCAGCCTCTCGGCGCATTCCGGCGCTGCCCCGACGAGCGCCCCGACCGCGCGCACGACCGCCAGGCCGGCGAG
>CAYLSN010000044.1:7955-14062 GCA_964386015.1 uncultured Rhizobiaceae bacterium
GCCTCTCGGCGCATTCCGGCACATATTCGCCCTGATGCTCGTCGGCGCGCGGCACGAGAAAGCCGTCTACGCCGAGGCGGTCGAGCTCGGCGCGCAGCCGGGCGATGCGCTCGCCTGCCTGTGTGGGATCCGCGGAATCGTCAAATGTCTGAAACATGCCGGCCTGCCATGGGAGATGAGAAAATCATGCCGATGCAGGGATCCGGATCGTGCCGTCGATTCGGCGGATCCCACCCTGATCCATTGGCGGCAAGGTAGTGCGCCCGCGGATGAAATGGAAGCCCGCGCCGAAGTCAGCGCTCTGGCGCGGCGCCCCGACCCTCAGCATGCCTCGAGGAGCCTGCCGAGATCCGGGGTGGCGCGCACCAGTTCCCGCGCCGCTTCCGTGGCCGGGTTTTCGAGCACTTCGCGGATCGCGCCGCGTTCGACGATACGCCCATCCTGCATGACCATGATCTCGTCGGCGACGGCGCGGGCGACGGCAAGATCGTGCGTGATGAACAGATAGGCGATGCCCAGCCGGCGATTGAGATCGGCGAGCAGGTCGAGCACATGCGCCCGGATCGAGACATCCAGCGCCGACACCGGCTCGTCGCAGACCACCAGCTTCGGCCGGGTGATGATGGCGCGGGCGATGGAAATGCGCTGGCGCTGGCCTCCCGAGAACTCGTGCGGATATTTGTCGAGATCTCCTGCGTGCAGCCCGACTTCCGCCAGCGCCGCCGCCGCCATCTGCCGCCTTTGCTCGCGCGATGGCTTCGGATCGGCCAGGTGCAGGGGCTCGGTCACCAGGCGCTCCACCTTGAGGCGCGGGTCGAAGGATCCGTACGGATCCTGGAAGACGACCTGCATCTGCCGCCGCAGCGGCCGCAGTTCCTTTTCCGCAAGCGCCGTGATCTCCCGGCCGAGAAAGCGGATCCTGCCCGCACTCGGCCGGTCGAGCGCCAGGATCATGCGCGCCAGGGTCGACTTGCCGCAGCCGGAGCGGCCGACCAGCGCCACGCACCGCCCCTCGTCCAGCTCGAAACTGACCCGGTCGACCGCCCGCGTCACGCGCCCGCGCGGGCCGGGATAGTCGCGGGACAGCTCTTCGACGGCGAGCAGCGGTCCGGCCCTGGCGGCCTGCGGCAGCGGCGGCCGCGGCGGCGCATGCATGGACGCCGTCACGAGCTGCCGGGTATAGGGGTGGCGGCTTTCCCGCAAGGTTCCGGGACTGGCGCCGGTATCCACCACCTTGCCCTGGCGCATGACGGCGATGCGGTCGGCCATCTTCGCGACGACGGCGAGATCGTGCGTGACCAGCAGGAGCCCCATGCGGTGTTCGCGCACCAGGTCATGCAGCAATTCGAGGATCCGGGCCTGCACGACGACATCCAGCGCCGAGGAAGGTTCGTCCGCGATCAGGAGACGCGGCTTCAGGGCGCAGGCAATGGCGATCACGACGCGCTGGCGCTGGCCGCCTGACAGCTGGTGCGGATAGCGGCCGGGCGGAATGTCCGCCAGCCCGACCCGTGCCAGCATCTGCCGGGCGCTCGCCTCGGCATCGGCGCGGCTGGCGCCGAGATGCCAGCGCATTCCTTCGGCCACCTGTTCGCCGATGGTCTTCAGCGGGTTGAGCGCCGTCATCGGTTCCTGGAAGACCATGCCGATCTCGCGGCCGCGGATCCTGCACATCTCCGCTTCGCTGGCGGTGACGAGATTGCGCCCGCCGAAACGGATCGATCCGCGCAGCCGCGAGCCATGCGGCAGCAGGCGCATGATGGAGAGTGCGGTCATGGTCTTGCCGGAACCGGATTCGCCGACGAGGCCGAGTGTCTCGCCTTCGTCCAGCGCCAGTTCCACCTGGCGCAGGATCGGCAGCGTGCCGATATCGACTTCAAGTCCCGAAATCTCGAGCAGGCTCATCGCTCGCGCCTCAGCCGCGGATCGAGCAGGTCGCGCAGCCCGTCGCCGAGCAGGTTGAGGCCAAGCACCGTGACGACGATGGCAAGGCCGGGAAACAACGCCATGTGCGGGGCCACCGCCATGCGGGTCTGCGCGTCGAAAAGCATCCGGCCCCAACTCGGCATGGGCGGCTGCGTTCCCAGCCCGACATAGGACAGCCCGGCCTCCGCGAGGACGCCGAGCGCGAACTGGATGGTTCCCTGCACCAGCAGCAAGCTGGCGATATTGGGCAGGATATGCTCGATGGTGATGCGCGCCGCCCCCTTGCCGGCGGCGCGGGCGGCGAGGATGAACTCGCGCGGCCACAAGGCCATGGCGGCGCCGCGGGAAACGCGGGCGAAGACCGGAATGTTGAAGATGCCGATTGCAATGATCGCATTGACCGCGCCGGGGCCGAAAATGGCGGTGATCATCACCGCCGACAGCAGCGCCGGAAAGGCGAAGACGACATCGTTGAGCCGCATCAGCACGGTGTCCGCCATGCCGCCGCGCGCCGCCGCCCAGCATCCCGCCGGCACACCGATGGCGATGCCGATGCCGACCGACAGGAATGCGACGGCGATGGAATTGCGCGCGCCGACCATGATCATCGACAGGATGTCGCGGCCGAACTGGTCCGTGCCGAGAAGGTTTTCGGCAGATGGCGGACGAAGCCGGGCGGCCACGGGAAGGTCGGTGACCGGATAGGGCGTCCACAGGAAGGAGAGAAGGGCAACCGCCGCGACGGTGAGGGTGATCGCCAGTCCCGCGACGAAGGACGGGCTGGCGAGCGCATGGCGCAGCGGCGAGTACGGCGTCATCGGGCTGTCCCGCCGCGCAGGCGCGGGTCGATGGCGAGATAGAGCAGGTCGACGGCGAGATTGACCAGGATTACCGCGGCAACCAGCAGCATGACGACGCCCTCAACGACGATCAGGTCGCGCTGGGTGATCGCCTGGAAGATCAGCCTGCCGAGGCCCGGCAGGTAGAACACGTTCTCGATGATGATGGTGCCGGCGAGCAGGAAGGCGAACTGCAGTCCCATGATGGTGACCACGGGAATGAGCGCGTTGCGCAGGGCGTGGCGCCAGAGGACGCGGCGGACCGGCAGCCCCTTGGCGCGCGCCGTGCGGATATGGTCCTCGCCCATCACCTCGATCATGGCGGAACGGGTGATGCGGGCGAGGATCGCTGCCTGCGGCAGGGCGAGCGCGACGGCCGGCAGGATCAGCGCCCTGGCGGCCGGCCAGAGTCCGGCGGACCAGCCGGGAAAGCCGCCGGCCGGCAGCAGGCGCAGGCTGACGGCGAACAGGTGGACCAGCAGCAGGGCGAACCAGAAATTGGGGATGGCAATGCCGATCTGCGCCGTTCCCATCGCGATTGCATCGGCGGGTCGCCCGCGCCGCGCCGCGGCGTAGATGCCGACGGGCAGGGCGATGGCGGTCGACAGGGCAAGCGCAATCGCGGCAAGCGGCAGCGATACCGCCGCGCGTTCGGCGACAAGCGCCGACACGGGCACCGAATAGGTATAGGACCGGCCGAAATCGCCGGTCAGCATGCCGGCCAGCCAGGCGAGGTAGCGCACCGCGACCGGATCGTCGAGGCCGAGCTGGCGGCGCAGCGCCAGCACCGCGTCCTCGGTCGCATTGATGCCGAGCATCAGCCGCGCCGGGTCGCCGGGCACGATCTCGAGCACGGCAAACACCACCATCGAGGCGAGCAGGAGCGTGACGCCGCCGGTCGCAAGCCTCCTGCCGATCATTGCCAGCATGTCGGCCGGACTACTCCTTCCAGCGCGCTCTCGTCAGGTCATTGGCCTGGATCGGCGAGTTGTGCCACAGGCCCTCGAGCTGCGCGTCCCAGACGCCGACCTTCGGCAGCTGGAACAGGAAGCCGTTGACGGCGTCTTCGGCGAGAATGCGCTGCGCCTGCCGGTAGAGCTCCTTCCTCCTTTCCGGGTCGGCGGTGATGTCCAGTTCCTCGATCACCGCGTCGAAATCGGGATTGTCATACTGGAAGTAGTAATCCTTGCGGGAGTAGATCTCGATGTCGTTCGGCTCGGTATGGGAGACGATGGTGAGGTCGAAATCCTTGCCCTTGAAGACCTGCTCCAGCCATTGCGCCCATTCCATCGGCACGATCTCGAGCTGGATACCGACCTGCCGCAGCTGCGCCGCGACGATCTCGCCGCCCTCGCGCGCATAAGGCGGCGGCGGCAGCACCAGGGTCGCGGAGAATCCGTCCGGATAGCCGGCATCGGCGAGCAGCTGCCTTGCCTTCGCGACATCGTGCGGATACATGCCGGTGAGGTCGACATAGGCCTCGTTCGCCGGCGAGAAGTGGGAGCCGATCGGCTTGGCCAGACCCGCCGTGGCGCCAAGGATGAGTTCCTCGCGGTCAAGCGCATGGGCGATGGCCTGCCGCACCTTGAGCTGGTCGAAGGGCGGCTTGCGGTTGTTGATCGCCAGGATGGTCTCGCCCTCCGTCGAGCCGATCACCACTTCGAAACGGGGATCCGCCTGGATCTGTGCCAGCGCGTCGCCGGCCTGCAGGTTGGGGAAGGCATGGACGTCGCCGGACAGGATGGCGGCAACCGCGGCTGCCGGATCCGGAATGATGCGGAACTCGACCTTCTCCAGCGCCGGGGGCTCTCCGTCATATTCGGGATTGCGCTCGAGCGTGATCGACGCACCCTTGGCCCAGCCGGCGAAACGGAACGGGCCGGTGCCGACCGGGTGCTCACGATTGGTCTCGGCCGATTCGGGCGCCACGATCACGGCGTCGCCCCAGCCCATATTGTAGAGGAAGGCGCCCTGCGGACGCTTCAGCCGCACCCGCACGGTCAGCGGGTCGACCGCCTCGACCTCCTCGATCTGGGCAAAGAGCGGCTTCTGGGCATTGGTGGAATCCTCTGCCCGTGCGCGGTCGAGAGTGAATTTCACATCCTCCGCGTCGAAATCCGTCCCGTCATGAAATTTCACGCCCTGGCGCAGATGGAAGACATAGGTCTTGCCGTCCTCGGAAATTTCCCAGCTCGTGGCCAGCGCCGGCTGCACCTCGCCATTCGGCCCGATCCGCGTCAATCCCTGGAAGACATTGGCATAGACGATCTCGTCGATTGCCGCGGCGGCGCCCGCCGTCGGATCGAGATGCGGGGGTTCAAGCACGACGCCAACCACCAGGTCCGTTTGCTGGGCGAGCGCTGCGGTTCCAGTCGCGAGCCAGATCAGGCTCGCCGCCAGGATGGATTTCCTGCCTTTCATTTTCCTCTCCCATTCATCGATCCGGATGCCCGGACGCTGCAAGATTCACTCTCGAGCAATTAAGCAGCATCCGGCTCCGATGTCAGCAGTCATGCTCATGTCTTGCTGAGCCCCAGCAGATGTTGCAGGCCAATCGCCATGATCTTTGCCGAGTCCAGCATGTCCCCGATCCCTACCCATTCATCGGGGCGGTGGGCAAGATCGAGTATGCCTGGTCCATAGGCGATGCAGTCATGCAAATGACCGATGCGGGCAATATGTTTCTGGTCGTAGGAACCGGGCGAAATCACGTAATCCGGCTCACGGCCCAGCACGGAACGGATTCCTCCGGCAATCGCACGCACCACCGGAGCCTTGCGATCGGTCATGGTCGGAAGAATCTCCAGAATGTCGCGGAGCCTATAGTCAAAACGCGGCCTTTCGTTTCTCAGCCGTTCCAGGATTGCAACCACCTCGCCTTTTACATCCTCCAGATTTTCTTCCAGCAGGAACCGGCGGTCGATCATGAGACGGCAGGAATCCGGGACATTGGGCGAGGGCAGGCCCTCATGATTCTCTCCTTGCCCGCCATGCACCGCATTGAGATTGAGGGTGGAACGCCTTGCGCCCTCTGGTACGACCGGCATTTTCGTCTTCTTGCGGTCGAGCGCGGGAAACAGTTCCGCCTCGAAGGCTGAGAGGACTGCCGACATGTGACGTATGGCGCAATCACCCAGGAAAGGCATGGACCCATGCGCTTGCGATCCTCGGGTCTCGATCTCGGCCCACCATGCGCCCCGATGACCGAGGCAGATCCGGTCCTTGTTGAGCGGTTCTGGGATGATGACGTGGTCGACTCGTGGCGGGGAGTACAGGCCCTGACTCGCCAGATAGGCCACGCCCCCAAAGCCTCCTGATTCCTCGTCCACCGTGCCGGAAATC
>CAYLSN010000045.1:0-13981 GCA_964386015.1 uncultured Rhizobiaceae bacterium
CGGTCTTCTGGGAACTGACCAGCATCTTCTCGTTCCTGCTGATCGGCTACTGGCACAGCAACCAGGGCTCGCGCGACGGTGCGCGCATGGCGATCACCATCACGGGCACGGGCGGACTCTGCCTGCTCGTCGGCATGGTGATGCTCGGCCAGATCGCCGGCAGCTACGAGCTCGACGACGTTCTCGCCGCCGGGGAGACGGTTCGCGGCAGCCGGCTCTACCTGCCCGTCCTGCTGCTCATCCTTGCCGGGGCGCTGACCAAGAGCGCGCAGTTCCCGTTTCATTTCTGGCTGCCCAACGCCATGGCCGCGCCGACGCCGGTCTCGGCCTATCTGCATTCCGCCACCATGGTGAAGGCCGGCGTGTTCCTGCTCACCCGGCTCTGGCCCGTCCTTTCCGGCACGCAGGAATGGTTCCTCCTGGTCGGGCTCGCCGGCATGACAACGCTGGTCCTCGGCGCCTGGTTCGCCATCTTCCAGCACGACCTCAAGGGCCTCCTGGCCTATTCCACGATCAGCCATCTCGGCCTGATCACCACCCTCCTCAGCTTCGGCAGTCCGCTCGCGGCGGTGGCGGCAATCTTCCACATGATGAATCATGCCACGTTCAAGGCGTCGCTCTTCATGGCCGCCGGCATCATCGATCACGAGACCGGCACCCGCGACATGCGCCGGCTCAGCGGCCTCTATCACGCCATGCCCTTCACCGCGACGCTGGCCATGGTCGCCAGCGGCGCCATGGGCGGCGTGCCGCTGCTCAACGGCTTCCTGTCGAAGGAGATGTTCTTCTCGCAGACGCTGGAGCTGCACGACGAATCCGTGCTCGACGATTTCGCGCCCTATGTCGCGACCATCGCCGCGGCCTTCGCCATCACCTACTCCATCCGCTTCATCCATACCGTGTTCTTCGGGCCCGAAGCGACAGATCTGCCGCGCAAGCCGCACGAACCGGCGCGCTGGATGCGCCGGCCGGTCGAGGCGCTGGTGATCATCTGCGTCGTCGTCGGCACCATCCCGGCGCTCAGCATCGGCAACCTGCTCCATGCCGGCGTCGTCGCCGTGCTCGGCGACCGGACTCCGCAATACAGCCTCGCCATCTGGCACGGCATCAGCACGCCGCTGCTGATGAGCCTCGTTGCCATCGCCGCCGGTGTCTCGCTCTACCTGCTGCTGCGCAATTATCTGCGCGATTGCGAGGAGGGTCCTCCCTATTTCCGCCGCCTCAAGGGCCAGCGCATCTTCGAGCGCGTCCTGGTCACGCTGAGCTGGCGCTGGGCCCGGTCGCTGGAAGGCGTGATGGCAACGCGCAGGCTGCAGCCGCAGCTGCGCATACTCGTCGTGGGCGCGATGCTGACGGCGGCCTGGATCCTCTGGGATCAGGGCCCTCTGCTGCCCGCCATCTCCGTCGGTCCGATCGACCCGGTGCTGACGCTGATGTGGGTGGTCGGCGGCTTCTGCGCCGTGGCCGCGGCGCACCAGGCGAAGTTTCACCGGCTCGCGGCGCTGATCTTCCTGAGCGGCGCCGGGCTCGTGACCTGCATCACCTTCCTGTGGTTCTCTGCCCCGGACCTCGCTTTGACTCAGCTATTGGTCGAAATCGTCACGACCGTCCTCATCCTGCTCGGCCTGCGATGGTTGCCGAAACGGGTCCAGCAGGAAGACAATGCGCGCGAGGCGACGACGCTGTTGCGCCGCCACCGCGATTTCGCCATGGCGGTCATTGCCGGAGCCGGCGTCGGCGCCCTTGCCCTGTTCACCATGCTGACGCCTGCCGGGCACTCCGTCGGCGATTATTTCCTCCGCAACGCCTATGAGGGCGGCGGCGGCAGGAATGTCGTCAATGTCATCCTGGTAGACTTCCGCGGCTTCGACACGATGGGCGAGATCCTCGTGCTCGGGGTGGTGGCGCTGACGGTCTTTGCCATGCTGCGGCGCTTCCGGCCCGCCGAGGACACCGCTGCCGTGCCCTACCAGCAGCTGGAGCAGGACAAGTTCGACAGCGTGCGCCGCGATCGCGAGATCGGCGAGACGCTCTCCGACTATCTCTTCGTGCCATCATTGCTGATGCGCTGGATGTTCCCCGTCAGCGTCCTGCTCGCAATCTACATTCTCCTGCGCGGGCACGACCTGCCGGGTGGCGGCTTCGCCGCCGGCATCGCGCTCGCCATCGGCTTCCTGCTGCAATACCTGGCAGGCGGAACGCGCTGGGTGGAGGAAAGGCTGCGCATCCTTCCGGTGCGCTGGATCGGCACGGGCCTGCTCGTCGCCCTGTGGACGGGCATGGGTTCGTTCCTGTTCGGCTACCCGTTCCTGACCTCCTACTTCCAGTACACGCCGATCCCGCTGATCGGAAATGTGCCGACGGCATCGGCCCTTGTGTTCGATCTCGGCGTCTTCAGCCTCGTTGTCGGGGCCACCGTGCTGATGCTGATCGCGATCGCGCACCAATCCCTGCGTGTACGCTCGCGCCAGCCGCGGCAGGAAGCGGAGAAGGAGGCAGCCTGATGGAGATCGTGCTTGCCGCCGCCATCGGCATCCTGGTCGCTTCCGGCATATGGCTGATCCAGCGGCCGCGGACCTATCAGCTGGTCATCGGCCTGTCACTGCTGTCCTATGCCGTGAACCTGTTCATCTTTTCCATGGGCCGCCTGCGCATCAATGCGCCGCCGGTCCTGCAGGACGGCGGCATCGTCGATCCGGCTGCCTATGCCGATCCGGTGCCGCAGGCGCTGGTACTGACTGCCATCGTGATCGGTTTCGCCACCACGGCGCTGTTTCTCGTCGTGCTGATCGTGGCGCGCGGGCTCACCGGCACCGACCATGTCGACGGCAGGGAGGGTTGAGCGCGTGGCGCCGTCCCATCTGGTCATTGCGCCGATCCTGATCCCGCTGCTGTCGGGCGCCTTCATGCTGTTCTTCGACGATCGCGAGCGGCGGGTGAAGCTGGCGCTGGCGCTTGCCTCGATCGGCGCGGTCTCGATCGCCTCGATCATGCTGGTTGGCCGCGTCCACGGCGGCGGAGAGACGGCGGCAATCGCCTATCTGCTCGGCAACTGGCCCGTGCCGGTCGCCATCAATCTCGTCGCCGACCGGCTTTCGGCCGTCATGCTGGTCGTCACTTCCCTCCTGGCCCTGCCGGCGGTCGTGTTCGCTTCCGCGTTCTGGGAAAAGGCCGGCCCGCATTTCCATTCGCTGACCCAGTTTCTCCTGGTCGGCGTCAATGGCGCCTTTCTCACCGGCGACCTGTTCAACCTGTTCGTCTTCTTCGAGGTCCTCCTCGCCGCCTCCTACGGGCTGGCGCTGCATGGCGGCGGCCAGCTGCGTGTCCGGTCGGGTCTCCATTACATTGCGGTGAATCTGGTGGCTTCCGCCATCTTCCTGCTCGGCATCGCACTGGTATTCGGCGCCACCGGCAGCCTCAGCATGGCGGACATCTCCATGCGTGCGCCCGACCTGCAAGGCTATCTGCGACCTGCCTTCCAGGTCGGCATCGCCCTGGTCGCCATCGCCTTCCTGGTCAAGGCGGGGATGTGGCCCTTCGGTCACTGGCTGGTTCCGGCCTATTCCGCCGCCGCCGGTCCGGTCGCCGCGATCTTCGCCATTCTCAGCAAGGTCGGCATCTATGCGCTGATCCGTATCGCGCTGCTCCTGCCGGATGCGGATATGGGCCCGGCCCCGCTCGTGATCTTCGCCGGCGGGGTTGCGACGCTGATCCTGTCGTGCATCGGGGTCCTGGCGGCGCAGTCCATGAGGCGGGCGAGCGCCTATTTCGTCCTGATGTCGGCGGGTACGCTGCTCGCTACCTTCGGCAACGGCAATCCCGACAGCACTGCGAGCGCCCTCTACTATCTCGTCAGCTCGACCCTTGCGGTCGGGGCGTTCTTCATGGTCGTCGAGCTCCTCGAACGCGAACAGGACGCAGCTTCCGACATTCTCGCCGTCACGCTGGAGGCATATGGCGAAGGCGAGGCGGAGGACGAGGACGAGATCGAAGGCGTGACGGCCATGCCGGGCGCGCTGGCCATACTCGGCACGGGCTTCGGCCTGGTCGCCCTGGTCCTCATCGGCCTGCCGCCCCTTTCCGGATTCCTTGCCAAGTTCGCGATCCTCGATTCGATCCTCGGGCCGGACTCCTCGCCCTTCTCCATCACGATCACCGGCGCAATCCTGGCGGTGATGCTGATCTTTTCCGGCTTCGTCTCCCTCACCGCGCTGGTCCGCATGGGCATCCGCACCTTCTGGGCACCGGTGGAACCCTTCTCGCCGCGCATCACCGTCCGCGAGGCGGCTCCGATCCTGTTCCTGCTGGCCGTTCTCGTCGGACTTGCGGTGCTTGCCGGTCCGGCCATGGATCTGATGATCGCCACGGCGGCGGACCTGCACGATACCGGCCAGTACATCGGAACTTCCCTCGGTGCCGAGCGCGTCATGCCGGGAGACGGAAGATGAGAGCGATCGTCCCCTATCCGGTCCTGACCGCGTCGCTCATGGCGATGTGGCTGCTGCTGTCGGGGCTGACGGCAGGGAACCTGGTGCTGGCGGCCGTCGTCGCGTTGATCGCCGGCCAGACGCTGAGGGCACTGGGAGAACGCAGCCCGCGGATCCGGCGCTGGCGGGCAGTGCCGGAACTCGTCGGCATCGTCCTGTACGACATTGTCCGGTCGAACATCGCCGTTGCGCGCATCATTCTCGGCGGCGACCGCCACAATCGCCACTCCGGCTTTGTCACCATTCCGCTGCGTCTGCGCCATCCTTTCGGCCTCGCCGTGCTTTCGATCATCATCACCAGCACGCCGGGAACGGCGTGGGTCGACTATAATTCCGCCCGGAACGAGCTGATCATCCATGTCTTCGACCTGGTGGACGACGAGGCCTGGATCGAGCTCATCACGAACAGATATGAAAGCCTGCTGCTGGAGATCTACGAATGAGCCTGCTCCTCCTGATTGCCGCACTGAATATCGCGCAGATTGCCTTTGCGGCAGCCATGGGCCTGTGCTTCTGGCGAATGCTGCGCGGGCCGCGCGCGCAGGACCGGGTGCTGGCGCTCGACGCCTTCTATGTCGCCGCCATGTTGCAGCTTCTCGCCTTCGGCATCCGTTCCGGCACGACGCTCTATTTCGAGGTCGCGCTCGTCATCGCGGTGCTCGGCTTCGTCTCCACCCTGTCGCTGGCGAAATTCCTCATGCGCGGGGAGGTCATCGAATGAGCCCTGCTGTGGCAGACCTGCCGCCCTGGGCGGCCATCCTCGCGGCAATCTTCCTGCTGATCGCGGCGGTGCTCAGCCTTACCGGCGCCATCGGACTCGTGCGCCTGCGCAGCTTCTACGACCGGATCCATGCGCCGACCCTGGCGACGAGCTGGGGCACTGGCGCAATGGTGATGGCCTCGGCAATCGTGTTCGCATCCGTCTCCGCCCGCCCGGTCCTGCACGAGATCCTGATCGGAGTTTTCGTGACGGCCACTACGCCGATCACGTTGATGCTGCTGGCGCGGGCGGCGCTGTTCCGCGACCGGTCGGAGCGCAACCCGGAAGTGCCGACCCTGTACGGCCCCCCCGAGGACGACAATCCTCCGGAAAGCTGACGGCCCGTGCGGCCGACCGTCAGTCCTCGAAATTATCCGCGAGCATCTTGCGGATGGCTTCACGCAGCACTTCCTGCCGCGCCTCCGGCGTTTCCGCCTGCTCGTAGTCGTTGAGCGCCGAAAGCAGATTGTTGCGGAAGCGGATCGCCCGCGCCTCGCTCAGCGCCTGGTCCGCATAATAGTCGACGAAAGGCTGCACCAGCTTGCCGAAGACGAAATGAGTAACCGCCTCGGAATCACCTTCCGCCGCGCGCTGCAGGCATGCCTGCACGAATTTCTCGTAGGTCCGCACCCCGAGATGGCCTTCCTCGACGATGCGCTTCACTTCGCTCAACATGCTTCGCTCCTGTTGCTGCCGGCGCCCTAGCTCGGGAAAGTGCTGGCGCCGCCATGACTGGCCGACCATTCCATCGGATTGTGCAGAAATGCCTCCACCTCGCGCAGCGTGTCGGCCTCGAAATAATTGCGGTCGCGCGCGACCTTGAGCACGTCCCACCATGTCGCCAGGGCGTGCATGGTCAGGCCGTAATCCTTCAGCGTCTGCTTCGTTTCCGGAAAGATGTCGTAGTGGAAGATGACGAAAGTGTGCTCGACCGTCAGCCCCGCCGCCCGCAGCGCCTCGCAGAAGCGGATCTTGCTGCGCCCGTCCGTCGACAGGTCCTCGACCAGGACGATCCTCGACCCCTCGCGGAAGTCGCCCTCGATCTGCGCATCGCGGCCGAAGCCCTTCGGCTTCTTGCGGACATATTGCATGGGCATCGACAGACGGTCCGCGATCCATGCGGCAAAGGGGATGCCGGCAGTCTCGCCGCCGGCGATCGCATCCAGCGATTCGAAGCCGATATCCCGCAGGATCACCGAGGCCGCGAAGTCCATCAACGTGTTGCGCACCCGCGGATAGGAGATCAGCTTGCGGCAGTCGATATAGACCGGGCTTGCCCAGCCCGATGTAAAGCGGAACGGCTCGTCCGCCCGGAAATGCACCGCCTGTACCTCGAGCAGCATTTTCGAGGTGAGTTCGGCAATCAGGCTCTTGTCGGGAAAATTGGTCACTTGGGTCCCCTCTCGGCTGGATCCTCGACGACCGACCAGCGCAGCCCGGTGTCGGGGCGAAAGACCCTTACTCGAACTTTCCCTTCCGTTTCAACATCCTCATAGCGGCTGTCCGCAACCGGCTCCCGCCTGAGCGTGATCCGGTCCTCATTCGGCGGCAGGCCATAGAAATTCGCCCCGTTCAGCGAGACGAAGGCTTCGAGGCGGTCGAGAGCGCCTTCCTCGTCGAAAACCTGCGTCACGCATTCGAGCGCCACCGGCGCGCTGAAGACCCCGGCGCAGCCGCAATCGCTCTCCTTTGCGGTGACCGGATGCGGCGCCGAATCGGTACCGAGGAAGTAGCAGGCGTTGCCGGATGTCGCGGCGCGCCGCAGGGCAAGCCGGTGCTCTTCGCGCTTTGCGATCGGCAGGCAGTAGAGATGCGGACGGATGCCGCCGCGAAAGATGTCGGTGCGATTGATCATCAGGTGATGCGCCGTGATGGTCGCCGCCATCCTGCCGGCATGCTCGGCGACATAATCCGCTCCTTCGCGGGTCGTGATGTGCTCGAGCACGATGCGCAGCGCCGGGAAGCGGCGGCGCAACGGGTCGAGCACGCGCTCGATGAAGACCGCCTCACGGTCGAAGACATCGACGTCGCGGTCTGTCACCTCTCCATGCACGAGCAGGGGGACATCGGCTTCCTGCATCGCCTCCAGCATCGGGGTAACGCGCCCGATGTCCCTGACGCCGCTGTCGGAATTCGTGGTCGCCCCGGCCGGATAGAGCTTCACCGCGGCGAGCTCGCCCCTGGCGGCCCCGGCGCGGATCTCCTCCGGATCGCTGGTTTCCGTGAGATACAGCGTCATCAGGGGCCGGAACCGGCTCCCGGCCGGGATCGCCTGTTCGATCCGCCCGCGATAGGCGGCAAGATCGGCCAGCGTCCGCACCGGCGGCACCAGGTTCGGCATGATGATGGCGCGGCCGAACACCTTCGCCGTGAATGGCAGGGTCGCGCGCAGCATTTCGCCATCGCGCACATGCACATGCCAGTCATCCGGCCGCCGGATGGTGATCGTCTCGGTCATCGGGTCAGCTCCTTCGCCACGCGGCGCATCACCGCGACCGCGCACATCAGATCGTCGATTTCCATGGATTCGGCCGGATTGTGCGAGCCATTGCGGTTGCGGATGAAGATCATGCCGGCCGGCACGCCAGCCTGGGCGAACACCGCCGCATCGTGACCCGCCCCGCTCGGAATCGTCTCGGCCGGCAATTGCTCCGCCGTGCATGCGGCGAGCAGGGTCGCGACCAGATCCGTGTCCATTTCCGCCGGTTCGGCGCGCAACATCGGGTCGAAGCGGAACTTCACCTTGCGCTCGCGCTCGATGATCTGGCACTCCGAGCGCAGCAGCCCCTCGACCGCGAGCAGGGTTGCCGGATCCTGGCTTCTTCCCTCGAAGCTGAAGGTCGCCTCGCCTGGAATGCGTGACATCGCATGATGCGCCGGATCCGTATGCAGGATGCCGAAGGTCAGGACGAGATCGCCGCCATGCTGCTGGATCGTCGCCCAATGCTCGTCCATGCGGGTGATCAGCTCCGCCACCGCAAAGACGGCGTCCCGCCGCAGCCAGCGCGGCACGGCACCGGAATGACCCGCCTCGCCGATGCATTCGATCGCCCGGTGGCGGATATTTCCGCGAATGCCCGTGACGATTGCGACCGGCCATCCGCGATCGACCAGCACCGGCCCCTGTTCGATATGCGCCTCGATGAAGAAACGCACCTTGGCCGCATCGATCAGCGGCTCGCCGCGGGCGATCCGGTCGACGGGCAGGCCGGTTTCGTGCATGGCGTCACGGAGGGTTCCCCTGCCGTCGCGCCGGCTCGTGGAAAGCGCGGCCTCGCCAAGGCGCCCGAACAGGGCCAGCGAACCCATATAGGCCTGGCCGAACCAGGCGCTTTCCTCGCCGCGCAGGGCCAGCACCCGGAGCGGCAGGCGCGGCTTCACCCGGTCCCGCTCCAGCGCGATCAGGGTGAGCAGCGCCGCGGTGACACCCGCGAGGCCGTCGTAATTGCCGCCCTCCGGCACCGAATCGACATGCGAACCGAAATAGCCCGCCGGCGCGTTGCGATCCGAATCGCCGCGGCCGGCGATGACCAGATTGTCGCCCGGATCGCGCCAGCAGCAGAGGTCATGCGAGCGCGCCAACTCCTCGAAATAGTCGAGAACACGCGATTCGACCGGGGAGAATGCGGGTCGCGAGACCCCTTTGACGTCCGGCGACATTGCCGCGACATCGGCAAAGATCCGGAGCGCCAGTTCCGCCAGCTCCGCGTCGGCCGGCTCTGCCGCCTTCAGCGGCTCGGCGCTCATGCGATGGCCTCCCAGACCATCCCGCCATCCTCGGCGGAGGAGCTGAGCGTGCCGATAAGGTCGCTCACCCGGGAAATTCCCTCGCGAGCGCAATGGTCGGCGATTTCCTCGATGACGGAAAGCATGGCGCCGGGGTGGCGGAAGGTCGCCGTGCCGACCTGCACCGCCTTGCAGCCGGCAAGCAGATATTCGAGCGCGTCGGCGCCGCTGGCGATGCCGCCGCAGCCGATGACGGGGATCCTGACGGAGCGTACGCATTGATAGGCCATGCGCAGGATGATCGGCTTCACCGCCGGCCCGGACAATCCGCCCATCACCTTGCCGAGCGTCGGCCGCCGCGTGCGGATGTCGACGCTCATCGCCAGAATCGTATTGGCGACCACGAGCGCGTCGGCGCCTCCCTCCGCCGCCGCCTGCGCCACTTCCGGCATTTCGCCGGTATTCGGCGTCAGCTTCGCCCACAGCGGCAGCGGAGTGGCATCGCGCAGCCGGCGCATCACCTGCAGGGTCGGTTCGGGCCGCATGGCAAATGCCCTGCCGTCATCCTCCAGATTGGGACAGGAAATATTGACCTCGATCGCCGCGACGCCCGGCACCGAGACCTGCCGGCAGAGCGCGGCGAACTCGTCCGGCGTATTGGCCGAGATCGAAACGACGAGCGGTGCGTCGAATTCCGCATAGAGCGGGATGACCTCGCGCACGAAATGCTCCGCACCCTTGGACGGGATGCCGATGGAATTGAGCATGCCATCCGGAAGTTCGGACACGCGCGGCGTCGGATTGCCAAGTCTTCGGCCGGGCGTGATGGTCTTTGTCACCAGCGCGCCCAGACGATTGAAGTCGATCACTTCCGCCAGCTCGTGCGAAAAGGTGCCGGATGCGGGCATGACCGGATTTGCCAGCGTCAGCCCGCCGCATTCGACGGAGAGGTCTACCATGAGATCGCCTCCTGCAACGGAAAGACCGGGCCCTCGCAGCAGACCCGGCGATGCACGATCCCCTCGCCCTCGCGGAACGGCCGGACGCAGCAGAAGCACATGCCGATGCCGCAGGCCATCTGCTGTTCCAGCGCTACCTCGCCGAACAGGCCGAGACGGCGCGCCACCCGCTGCGCCGCCAGCATCAGGCGGTTGGAGCCGCAGACATAGATGCCGCTCATGCGCTCCTTGCCGTAGAGCATGTGCAGCAGGTCCTCGACATTCTCGACTTCAGAGGTGCCTTCCAGATCCGTCACGGTGAAGACTTCGGCGCCGTCGCGCCGCATCTCCTCGACCGACATCAGCAATTGCGGCGTGCGTGCGCTGAGAATCGCAGTAACCCGGTGGCCGCGCTCGCGCGCAAAGGGAACCAGGGGTGCCATGGTGGCAAGGCCGACGCCGCGTGCCAGCACCACGATCGGCGCCTTGCCCGGCGGCAGCGTGAAGCCCACGCCCAACGGGCCGAATATGTTGAAGACCTCGCCCGGCTCGAGCAGCGCCATTGCGCGCGTTCCCGTCCCTGTCACCTTGTAAAGGAAGGCCAGGCGCTGCGGCCCGATGCGGTAGATGCTCATCGGACGGCGGAAGAAGGGCTGCAGCCCGTCCTTCTGCGGGCAGAGCAGATGGAAGAACTGGCCGGGCAGCGCCCTTGTCGCGCTTTCCGGCACCGCCAGCTCGATCAGCCGGTATTCCTGGTTCACCGCCTCGTTCGACAGGACCCTGGCATCGACCTCGGCCGGCGGCGAAACCCCTTGCGCATGAACGGTCATTCGCTGCACCCTTTCGTCATCTGCCGAGAACGAGGTTCGGCAGGAAGGTCGAAAGCTGCGGCACATAGGTGACCACCGCGAGCGTCAGCAGATTGATGACGATGAACGGCCAGACGCCGCCGATGATCGTGGTCACCGGCTTGTTGAGCACGGACGAGGCTACGAATATATCGAGGCCGAACGGTGGCGTGATCATGCCGATGCAGATGTTGAGGCAGACAATGAGCCCGAAATGGATCGGATCGATGCCGAAACTGAGCGCCACGGGAAACAGTGCCGGCACCAATACCAGCAGGGCAGAATTCGGATCGATGAACATGCCCGCGATCAGGAACAGCAGGTTGACGATCAGCAGGAAGACGATCCAGTTGGCCTCGATGGCCTCCATGAAGGAAATCACCATTGCCGGGAATTGCGCCAGCGTGATGAAATAGGCGACAAAGCCGCCAATGCCGAGCAGGATGAAGATGACGGCATTGGTAATCGCGGCATCGCCGCAGACCTTGAAGACGCCGGCGAGCGACAATTGGCGATAGACCGCCACCTCCACGAACAGCGCATAGACGACGCTTACGGCCGCCGCCTCGGTCGGGGTGAAGATGCCGCCATAGATGCCGCCGAGAATGATGGCCGGCAGGCCGAGCGCCCAGATCCCGGCCGCGATTGCCCTGCGGCGTTCCTCCCAGCCCGCCGGCGCCGTTCCCTTGCGTCCCGTGCGCATGCTGTCGAGCACCACATAGGCGGAAAAGGCCAGCGCCAGGAAGATGCCGATGACCAGCCCGCCGGCGAACAGGCCGGAAATGGAGGTTCCGGTCAGCCAGCCATAGATGATCAGGGTGATCGACGGCGGTATCAGCAGCGCCACTTCCGACGACGAGACGATCAGCCCCAGCGAAAACCGCTCGCGATAGCCGGCGGCGATCAACTCCGGATACATGATGCGGCCGAGCGCCGCGACCGTCGCCGGCGCCGAGCCGCTGACCGAGCCGAATGCGACGCAGGCGGCGACGGTGGTATGACCCATCCCGCCGGCGCGATGGCCGAGAAACACCTTGACAAGCTGGGTCAGATCGCGCGCGATCCGGCCCTTGGCCATGATCTCGGCGGCAAGGATGAAGAAGGGAATGGCGAGCAGGGTCGAATGGTTGATGCCGCCGACAATCTTCTGGCCGATGACGATGTTGGGCAGATTGCCGAAATAGGCCTCCTTGACGATGAGCCCGGGCAGGCCGAGCACCAGCAGCATCTCGAAACCGAGAAACAGCAGGGCCAGGGCGAACAGGAAGATGGCCAGGATGAGCATGCGTCAGTGTCCCGAGCTGCCGGCAATGTCACTGTCGCTGCGCCGGTCGAGCACACCGGCGAGACTGAGACCGTAGCGCAATGCGAGAAGCAGGAATCCGACAGGCAGCGACAGGTAGAGAATTGCATTGCTGATCCCGAGCGTCGGGCTGGTCTGCCCCGTCTTCGCCACGAGCACCGTGATGTTCCAGCCGAACCAGACGACATAGAGGCTGAAGGCGAGACCGACCGCATCGATGACGCGGCCGATCCGGCGCCGCCAGCGCTCATCCATGCGGTCGAGATAGGCGGTCATGGCAATCTGCCGTCCGCGCGCCAGCGCCAGGCCCAGTCCGAGAAACACCATCCAGACCATGAGGTAGCGCGTCGCTTCGTCCACCCATTCGACGCGCTGGGCAAGCCGGACGGAAATCTCGCGCAGCAGGATGGCGCCGCTGTAGATCACGACCATCACGATGAAGATCGCTGCCAGCAGGAAGTGTTCCAGGCGATCGAGCCAGTGCAGCAGGGTCCTCACTGCGCGAATCCTTCCGGGCGGGCCGCAGGGATTGCCCTGCGGCGCTGCCGATTACTGCTCGCCCACCACCTCCGAATATTGCTTCTCGTATACCTCGATGATCTTCTGGCCGACCTCGCCATTCTCGGCGAGATAGACGGCTCTCGCCGCCGGGTACATCAGCTCGCGCATTGCAGCGCGCTCCTCGTCCGTCAGTTCGCGCACCTGCATCCCTGCCTCGGTAAGGGTCTGCAGCGCCTTCTTCTGCGACTCTTCCTTGATCGCCTCGACCTTGGGCCGCACCTCTTCGAAGGCGTCGACGATCACCTGCTGATATTCCGCCGGCAGCGACTCCCACCATGCGGGATTGAACAGGATGACGTCCTCATTGGCGCCGTGACCGGAGACAAGCAGGTAATTCTGTACCTCATTGTATTTCATGGTGGCGATGGTATCGAGGGCGTTCTCCTGCCCGTCGACCACCCCTGTCTGCAGCGCGGTGTACAGTTCGCCGAAGGGCAGCGCGATCGCGGAGGCGCCGACCGCGTTGAACTGCTCGATCAGCACCTTGGAATCCATGACCCGGAACCGTTGCCCCCTGAAGGAGTCGAGATCGGCGAGCGGCTTGCTGGAAGTGAAGCTCTTGCGGCCATTCGGCCAGATCGCCAGCGCCTTGAACCCGAGCGGCTCGAAGCTTGCCAGCACGGCCTGACCGAAAGCGCCGGTGCGCAGCTCGTTCGCCTTGGCAAGGTCGGCCGGATAGACAAAGGGCACGTCGAGGATGGTCACGGCGCTGTTGAACGGAGCCAGGAAGGCCGCCGGCGAAACCGTGCCCTCGATGACGCCGAGCTGTACGCCTTCGTTCATCTCGCGCGCCTGGCCGAGCTGTCCGGCAGGGAAGAGCTGGAACTCCACCGCGCCATTGGTCCGTTCCTTCACCAGGTCGGCAACCATCTGCAGGCCCTGATGCCGGGCCTGTTGCGGCGATTCAAGATGACCGATGCGCGCCGTGAACTCCTGTGCCTGCGCGATGCCAGCGGCGAGAACCGACGCGACTGCAAGACCGAGAATGCGATTCCATGCCATTTTGCCATTCCCCTGTGGTTCAGAGAAGTAGAAGAACCCGCGCAAATGCACCTGTCAAGCGAAATCTCAAAAATGAGACGACGTCGACCCTACCGGATCGCGTAGCGCTCGATCAGCCGGTCGAGATGCCCGGCTGCCTCCTCGCCCTTCAGCGCATGCTGCCAGAGATTGCCGGCGATGCGCTGGTGCAGCACCATCGGTTCGTCGGCGGAAGTGATCAGCGCCACGCCGAGATGGACATTGAGCTGTTCGCCGAGGCGGAACGGGCTGATGGCGAGCACGGAGCGGTCGCGCTGCCGGAAGATCTGGAAGGTGGTCGCCGGAGTGGCTTCGCGGATGACGCCGATCTGGACACC
>CAYLSN010000046.1:0-9922 GCA_964386015.1 uncultured Rhizobiaceae bacterium
GCGGCCGCATCCAGCGCGTGCACGGCCCCTTCGTCTCGGACGAGGAGGTCGAGCGGGTCGTGGCGCATCTGAAGAAGCAGGGAGTGCCGCAATATCTGGATGCCATTACTGCCGACGATGAAGAGGAGGACGGCGCGCCGGCGGGTGGCGCTCTCGAACAATCCGACGACCCGTACGACCAGGCTGTCGCCGTCGTGCTGCGCGACGGCAAGGTTTCGACGAGCTATATCCAGCGCAGGCTCGGCATCGGCTATAATCGTGCGGCCTCCATCGTCGAGCGCATGGAAAAGGAGGGCCTGATCAGCCCGCCCAACCACGCCGGCAAACGCGAGATCCTGGTACCTACCGAGCGGGACGAGCTCTAGAAACCGGTCCCGGAGGAACCCATTTCGATACGAAAGGTTTTCCGGGTCCAAAATGGGCCAGAATCCGATCCCATATATCCGGGAATGACTGGTACAGGGCGAAGGAGCGGACAATGCGGAAGATACTGGCGGGAATGACTTTCCTCCTGATGGCGGCTGCGGCGAATGTCGCCGGCGCCCAGGTTCCGCCCGAGGCGGAGCGGATCGCGGCACACTTCTCCAGCATCAGCACCATGATGGGCGAGTTCGTGCAGTTCGGTCCGCGCGGCGAGCAGACGGGCGGCAAGTTCTACATCGAACGGCCTGGCCGCCTTCGCTTCAATTATGACAAGCCGAGCGACTATCGCGTCGTGTCCGATGGCAAGTCCGTCGTGATCTCGAATGCCAAACTGAACACCGCCGATCTCTATCCGCTTTCGAAGACGCCGCTGAAGCTTCTGCTCGACGAGCGCATCGACCTGTCCGGAGATCGTGTCCGGCAGGTTGCCCAGGAAGACGGCCTCACCATCATCACCCTGGCCGACCGGTCCGTTTTCGGCGACTCCTCCATCACCATGATGTTTGACCCCTCGACCTATGAATTGCGCCAGTGGACCATCCGCGACGCGCAGGGGAAGGACACGACGGTGATGATCTTCAACGTCCAGCAGGGCGTGCGCTTCGATCCGAAAATCTTCGAGATCGACTATGCACGGGTGGCGGAGATCAACAGCCGCAATCCGAACCGCTGATCCCGCCACGCCCTTGTTTCGCCGTCCAACCTTTGCCATGTTCCGGGCAAGCACTACCGGAACCTGGCATGACATTCACGATTGTTACCTGGAACATCAACTCCATCCGACTTCGCCTCGGCCTCGTTGTCGAATTCCTGAGACGATATCAGCCTGACATTCTGTGCCTGCAGGAAACGAAGTGTCCCAACGACCTGTTTCCCTTCCAGGCGTTTCGCGAGCTCGGCTATCCCTATATCGAGGTACACGGCCAGAAAGGCTATCACGGCGTCGCGACGATCTCGAGAATCCCCATCGAGGCCGTGGAACGGCGGGACTATTGCGCCATGGGCGACACCCGCCACATCTCGGTGCGCTGCCAGGCGGGTAACCGCAGGATCCTGCTGCACAATTTCTATGTTCCTGCCGGCGGCGACGAGCCCGATCCCGAGGTGAATCCCAAGTTTCGGCACAAGCTGGACTTCCTCGCCGAGATGCGGGAGTGCCGGGCTGGACATGACGGCGAATCGGCCTCCATCCTGGTTGGCGACCTCAATATCGCCCCGCTCGAGCACGATGTCTGGTCGCACAGGCAGCTGCTGGACGTCGTCAGCCATACGCCGGTCGAAACCTCTACCCTCGAGGATCTGCGGCAGGCCGGGAAATGGGCGGATCTGATGCGCCTGCATACGCCGGAGCCCGTCAAGCTGTATACGTGGTGGAGCTACCGGGCGCATGACTGGGCCGTCTCGGATCGCGGCCGCAGGCTCGACCATATCTGGTCGTCGCCCAATCTGACGCCGGATCTGCGTGGAATCGAGATCCTGCGCGAGGCGCGCGGATGGGAGCGTCCATCCGATCACGTCCCGGTGATCGCACGTTTCGCGATTCCATGACCCGTCAGAAGAGACGATAGCCGCGAGCGCGCTCCGGAGAATCTTCTTCCTCGACGCCGGGATCGTCCGGAATCGGCGGCTGCACCAGCTCCGCTTCCTGCTCCGCCAGTCGTTCCGCCGCGGGCGCGGCCGGCACCTGAGCGGGCTCGGGCATGACAGGCTGCGGGGGAGCAGGCTCAGGTGGCGCGGACGCCGTTTCCTGTTCCTTCGGGGCGGCGGCTTCCAGCGCTGCAGGTTCCGTGATCGGCGGTGCGCCGGACGCGTCGGATTCGATCACCGGACCCAGCCGCTCCACCGGGACACGCCATTCGAACGCGCCGATCGTTCCCGTCACGGGGGAAACCGGCAGCCAGCGGGGCGAGACGTGGCCATCCGCCGTCCACGCCGGATCGCGCGGCGCCCGAACGGCCCGCGCCAGCCACTCCCGGATACGCCCCTGGTCGCCGGTATCGGCTTCCTCGATATCCGCCAGCAGCAGATAGGCGCTTTCCCGCGGTTCCATCCGGATGGCGGCCTCTACCGCCCGCCGGGCCTCGGCATATTCCCCGGCCTCATAGGCGGCTCGCGCCAGGGCCAGTTCGGATTCGGCATGTTCCGGCCGCAGCGAATGCAGGCGTCGTGCGCGGGCGAGCCGGTCCTGCGCCGAATCACCGGCACGGGCGTGGATGTAGGCCTCGGCGATTTCCGGATGCGGCGAGAGCTTCCAGACCTGTTCGAGAATGCGGCTGCCCTTGCGAAGTTCGTCGTGACGGAAGGCGGCCCTGGCCGCGATGACGGCGGCAGGGACGAAGTCCGGTTGCAACCGGTGCGCCTCCATGGCGGCGCTGCGCGCCGTCGCAAGATCGGAATCGAGCAGCGCCATGGCCTTTGCGGTCAGCAGCACGGCGCGGCGCCGGTCGATCTCGGCGCGCGGCAGATCCCCGGATGCGGCCTGCCCGCTGATCAGCCGCAATGCACCATCGTAGTCTCCTTCGAGCAGCCGTGCGCCGATCGCGGAATTTGCCGCCCACCCGAGCTGCGGCGCGGTTTTCGCGGCCTCTTCGGCGTAGTGGCGCGCGGCCTCGTGGTCACCCTGCCGCCGCGCCTCGAGATAGAGCCCTCGCAGACCGAGCAGGCGCGTCTCCGGATCCCCGGCCATGGCCTCGAACCGCCGGCGTGCTTCGTCGTGCCTGCCCTCCAGCAGCAGCGCCTGTGCCTCCAGCAGGTGCAGCAGCGGTTCCTGGTCGGCGCTGAGCAGCCCGCTGGCCTGCTTGTGCATGCGCCGGGCCAGCCCGCTGTCGCCGGCGCCGGCCGCAATCAGCCCCGTGGACAGGGACTGGTAGCCTCTGTCGCGCCGGCGCGCGCGGAAGTAGCGCCGCAGGCTGCGCGGCGAATTCCAGATGCCGGCGACGACCCACCATGAAAGGAGCACGGCAGCGGCGAGGGTGGCGATGGCGACGCTCGCCACCATCAGCGAAACCTCGTAGCGATAGCCCCCGAAGGTCACTGTCAGCTCGCCGGGACGATCGGCGAGCCAGGCAAAGCCGATGGCGAGGACGAGGACAAGGGCGAAAAAGATCAGAACGCGTATCATCTGCCAGCCCCGCGCCTCAACCCGCAGACCGCAACACGGATGCCAGCGCCCGGTCGATCAGGCGGTCGGCTTCCAGACGGGCCCGGACCTGCGCGATGAAATCCGCGCCAGCCTCCTGCGCCTGCGGCGGCAGGCTTTCGAATTCGCGGACCGCCGTCTCGAAATCGTTCTCCTGGATCGCTACTTCCATCCGCGCCGCAATCGCGGCCGGCGTATCGCCCTCGACCATGCCGACGGGACGCACCTTCACCAGCGAGCGCAGACTGGCAAGCATCCGTTCCAGGAATCCGGCATCGGGGGGAAGGCGATGGGCCGCCCGCACGATGGCATTTGCCGCCTCGCCGGCTGCCGCCGCGATCTTCGCCCGGCTGGGCACGCCCGTCGCGGCCAGCTCGCGCAGCGCCTCGAGTTCCGGTGAGCCGGGCGCAACCGACGCATAGGTCTCCAGCTGCAGGGTGAAGGGCTCTCCTGAATCGACGGCGGACCTGAGCGCCACGGCGGCGATGGCGATCGCCACTTCCGGATTGGCCGATTCCGTGTCCATCCGCCTCGACAGCGCCGCCAGGTCCTCGCGCAGCCTCGCCAGCGCTGCGGCGTTGGCCTCCGACTTCTGCAGCGCCGCGGATGCGGACTGGCCGGCCGCCTCGACGTCTTGCTGCAGCGCCGAGAGTTCCCCTGCCCCGGGGCCGGTCGCGCTGCCCTGCGTCACGGCCTGGCGGCGCTCGAGCGCCTCGATCCGGGCTGTCAGTTCTTCCGGCACGCCACCGTCCGGCCCGGCCTGCAGCGACGCGATGTCGCCCTGCAGCGTCGTCAGTCCGGATTCGAGTGCCTCGATTCGCTGCGACAGAGCATCGCCGCTGCCGCGCAATCCACCGAGTTCGTTGCGTAGCGCCGTCAACTCGCCGGAAAGCGCCGCGATCTGTTCCTCGGTGCCGCGGTCGGACGGCAACAGCCATCCTGCCTGATGGAGTCCCCACGCGCCAGCGAGTGCGACGGCGCCGCCGATCGCGCCAGCAACCAGCAGTGCCGACGACGAAACTCGGCGCGGCGTCGCCGCCTTGGCGTCTTCCGGCGGACCGGGTTCGACCCTCTCCTCCTCCGACCTTTCAGCGCCGGCCGCTACTCCGGGATCCGCAGGCTCGGCCTCGAGATCGAGGGTGACCGGGTCCTTTCCGGTGCCGGAATGCCTGTTGCGCGGTGTGCTGACCATATCGGGCTCCAACTCGTTTCCTTGCCGGGGTTGCCGGCGCGCCGGGGCGGAACTGCCGCGTTTGCCCCTCTAGAGCCATTCCCGTCTACATGGAAGGCTCTAGCACATTCATGCGCCCGCGGCAGCCTCCAGCAGCGCGAGCAGCGAAGCCTCGTCGGGTCGGGCCGCGGCGTGAACGCGCGGCCATCCGGCCAGTTCCGTGGCGATTCGCGGCGAAAGGCAGAACAGGCGGGCATCGGCCAGCAATGTCCGCAGTTCCGGATGTTCCGCCAAACTCCGGAATTTGCGCGCCGCCAGCGCCGAGTACAGCAGCACTGCGTCGACCGCCGCGCCGATGCGCTGCACGGCCTCTTCCGCCGTCCATTCCACGGGCAGGGTGTCATAGACTTCGAACGGCATGACCCTTGACGCCGCCATGCGCTGCTGGAAGACCGGAAGCCGCACCCGGCCGCAAAGATAGGCGACCTTCCGCCCCTGCAGCTCCCCGGCGATCCTTGCGGCGAGGCTCGCCGCGCCCTCGCAGACTTCGCCGACCTCGAGACCTGCCGCCCGGGCGGCGGCGGCGGTGGCTTCGCCCACCACATGGACCGGTCTGCCGTGAAGCGCATCGAGGAGCCATTGCGGGCAATGCCGGATGGAATTGACGCTGGAGGCCGCTCCGGCGTCGAACTGCCCGTCCGTCTCCGGCACCTCGAGGCCGACGATCCGGCTCAGGGGCAGCAGGATTGCCTCGTGGCCAAGCAGTTCCAGCCGCGCCGCGGTCCCTTCGGCATCCGGCTCGGGTCGGGTTACCAGCACGCGCATGCCGGAGCCGGTCCTAGCGCCAGTCGCGGAAGAAGTCCGCGCCGGCGGCGGCGCGGATTTCCTGTCCCGCGAGCCGGCCGATTTCCGCGGCAATGCCGGCCTCGCCGGTCTTCGCGATCCGGTGACTGCGCGTTCCGTCCGGCGTCAGGATCATGCCCGAGAAGCGTAGTGTGTCGCCCTCGATCCGGGCGAGACCTGCGATGGGCGTGCGGCACGAGCCGTCGAGCGCCGCAAGAAAGGCCCGCTCGCATTCCAGCGCCAGCCGGGTAGCGCGGTGATCCGCAGGAGCCAGCATTTCCCGCACGCGCGCATCGTCCGACCGCTGCTCGATGCAGATGGCCCCCTGCCCGGGCGCGGGCGGAAAGCGGTCGACATCGAGAAGTTCGGTGATGACCGAGGTCATGCCCAGCCTGCGCAGGCCGGCATGGGCGAGCAGCGTGGCGTCGGCAAGTCCCTCCCCGAGCTTGCGCAGCCGCGTCTGGACATTGCCGCGAAACGTCACGACGCGAAGGTCGGGCCGGTAGCTGCGCAACAGCGCCTGCCGGCGCAGGGAAGCCGTGCCGACCACTGCTCCCGGGGCAAGTTCGTCCAGCCGCTGCGACGTCCTGCCGATCAGGCAATCGCGCACGTCCTCGCGCTCGAAATAGCACGAAATCTCGAGCCCGGCCGGCAGGATCGTCGGCATGTCCTTCGATGAGTGCACGGCGATGTCGATGCGCCCGTCGAGCAGCGCCTCTTCCAGCTCCTTGGTGAACAGGCCCTTGCCTCCCGCCTCGGCGAGCGGACGGTCACGGATCTCGTCGCCGGTGGTCGTCAGCGGCACGATCTCGAATGCGGCGTCCGGCAGGCCATGCGCGCGCATGAGCCGGTCGCGCGCTTCATGTGCCTGCGCCAGCGCCAGCGGGCTGGCGCGGGTCCCGATGCGCAGGACGTCAGATTGCATGGCCCGGATTCCCCGTCTATATCGTCCTCGACGTTCCTACCGGGGAAACGGCAAGGCGGCAACAGCGGCGGTCATGGCTTCGCGCGGCACAACCTTTCTCGGCATCGAAACCAGCTGCGACGAAACCGCCGCGGCAGTCGTCGCGCGACTGCCGGACGGCTCCGCCTCCATCCGTTCGGATGTCGTGTTCAGCCAGGTTGCGGAACATGCCGCCTATGGCGGTGTCGTGCCCGAGATTGCTGCCCGAGCCCATGTCGAGCGGCTGGACGGGCTGATTCGCGCCGCGCTGGACGAGGCCGGAACCGACCTCGCCGGGATCGACGCCGTGGCGGTGACGGCAGGGCCGGGACTCGTCGGCGGGCTGATTGTCGGCCTGATGACCGGGAAGGCGATCGCCGCCGCCTGCGGCAAGCCGCTCTACTGCATCAATCATCTGGAGGGGCATGCGCTGACGGCGCGCCTGACGCACGCGCTGGCGTTCCCCTACCTGCTGCTGCTCGTTTCCGGCGGCCACACGCAGATCATCGCCGTCGAGGGGGTCGGCCGCTACCGACGCTATGCCACGACCATTGACGACGCGCTTGGAGAAGCCTTCGACAAGACGGCAAAGCTCCTGGGCCTGCCCCATCCCGGTGGCCCGGCGGTGGAGCGCGCGGCGCAGAACGGCAATGCCGGGGCCGTCACACTGCCTCGCCCGATGAAGGGCGAGGCGAGACCCGACTTTTCCTTCTCGGGCCTGAAGACCGCCGTGCGGCAGGCTGCGACGGAACGCGCGCCGCTGTCGGAAGGCGATGTCGCCGATCTTTGCGCCGCCTTCCAGGCTGCGGTCACCGAATCGGTTGCAGATCGGGTCGAGCGCAGCCTTGCGCGATTCCGTCGCGATCATGGCGATACTGCCGAGCCGGTCCTCGTCGCGGCAGGGGGAGTAGCTGCCAATGCGGCGCTGAGAGCGGCGCTCGCCGGCCTCTGCGCGCGTCATGGCTTCGCCTTTATCGCTCCGCCTGCCCGGCTTTGCACCGACAATGCCGCGATGATTGCCTGGGCGGGACTGGAGCGTCTGCACGCCGGTGTCGGCGAACCATGCGGATTGAGCGCGGCTCCGCGGCCGCGCTGGCCGCTGGACGAGGAATCGGCGCCCGTCCTCGGGTCGGGCAGAAAGGGCGCGAAGGCATGAACGCCAGCGAAAGCAAGCGGATCGCCGTGCTTGGCGGCGGCGCCTGGGCGACCGCCCTTGCCCAGGCACAGTGCGACGCCGGCAACGACGTCCGCATCTGGCTGCGCGACGCGGAAGTGCTGCGCGCCATTCGCCATGAACGCGAGAACCCGCGCTATCTGCCGGGAGTCCGTCTCGACCCGCGGCTACAGGCGACCGATGACCCGGCGGAGGCGCTTGCCGGGGCGGACTGCGTCCTGATGGCCGTGCCGGCGCAGGCGCTGCGCGAGGCGCTGACGGAACTCGCCGCTAGGATTCCGGCGCGGGCGCCCCTGGTGCTGTGCAGCAAGGGTATCGAGCGGACCAGCGGCGCGCTTCCGTCGCGGGTGGCGGCCTCCATCCTGCCCGGCCACCCGGTGGCGGCGTTGTCGGGCCCCAGTTTCGCCGCCGACGTGGCGCGCAGGCTGCCAACGGCCGTGACCGTCGCCGCCGAGGACGGGCAACTGGCCGCCGACCTCGCCCGGATCCTTTCGTCGCGCCGCTTCCGCTGCTATTCCACCGACGATCTTGCCGGAGTCGAGGCTGGGGGCGCACTGAAGAACGTGCTTGCCATTGCGGCGGGCATCGTCATCGGACGCGAACTGGGCTCCAGCGCGCAGGCCGCATTGATCACACGCGGCTTCGTCGAATTGCGGCGGCTGGCGTCGGCGCTCGGCGCCCGACCCGAGACGGTAATGGGCCTGTCCGGCCTTGGCGACCTGATCCTCACCTGCAGTTCGGAGAAATCGCGCAATTTTGCCTATGGCGTGGCGCTGGGCCGCGCTCAGCCCGTCGAGAACCTGCCGCTGGCGGAAGGTGTCGCCACGGCCGGGATTGCCGCCAGGATTGCCCGCGAGAGAGCGATCGTCGTCCCCATCATCGACGCGGTCGCACGCATCACCGACGGCAGCCTCACGATCGAGGCAGCCATCGGAGAACTGCTCGACAGGCCGTTGCGGCCGGAAACGGAGTGAAGGAGGCCGAAGTGAAGTACTGGCTTTTCAAGTCGGAACCGGGCAGCTGGTCCTGGGAGCAGCAGAAGGCGAAGGGCGACAAGGGCGAGCAGTGGGACGGAGTCCGCAACTACCAGGCCCGGAACAACATGCGCGAGATGAAGGTCGGCGATCTCGGCTTCTTCTATCATTCCAACCAGGGCCGGGAGATCGTCGGAATTGTCGAGGTCTGCGCGCCCGCCCATCCGGATTCGACCACGGACGATCCGCGCTGGGAATGCGTCGACATCCGCGCCGTCGCCGACATGCCGCGGCCCGTGACGCTCGACGAAATCAAGGAGAACCCCAGGCTTGCCGAAATGGTGCTGGTCAGGAATTCCCGCCTGTCGGTGCAGCCGGTTACCGCCGAGGAATGGCGGGAGGTCTGCCGCATGGGCGGGTATGAGGGCTGATCGGCTCAGATCACGACAATCCGCATTCCCTTCCGCAGCAACGGCACGAGCCGGGCCATGTCCCGGCGGGACAGGGCGATGCAGCCTTCGGTCGGCGCATAGCCGGGCCGGGCCAGATGCAGGAAGATGGCGCTGCCCCGGCCATGCCGCCTTTCGCGCAGGTTCCAGTCCAGCACGATGCAGACATCGTACAAACCGTCCTCGCGCAGCAATGTCTCGTGCCTGGCCGGATGGGGAAGCCGCACCGGCCGGTTGTAGCAGGCATGTCCGGACTGATCGCACCAGCCGTCCCGGGCCGTGGCGGGGTGCATGGGCAGCGGCGCGCGCGGCGCCAGCCGTCCGGCCCGGTATGCGTACAGCACGGTCATTGCGGCGCGCGGCGTGCAGCCGTCGCCTTCACGCTTGAACGAGCTGATCCCGGACCGCCCCAGGGCGCAAGGCAGGACCATTGCGCCGAATTGCAGCAGACCACGGCAACGCTGTCCGGGCGCCGTTCTCACGATCGCGGTCCTGCACTTCCCGCCGGTCCTTTGCCTCATTGCGCCCAACATCGTGTAATAGGAGATCTTGGCCGGTTGTGACCGGCCTCGAAGATAACTGGCAGAACAAGGGATCGGAAGCCTTGGATTTCCTCTTGCTACGGGTATGGGAATGACGGCACGAACCATTTTGATCGTTGATGACGATGCGGATCTTCGCGAAGCACTCCTGGAGCAGCTATCGCTTTATGACGAATTCCACGTGCTGCAGGAAGAAACCGCGGCCCGGGGCATCGAGACGACGCTGGGCGGGCGCAACCGCCTGCTGGAATTGACCAGCAACCG
>CAYLSN010000046.1:9932-13866 GCA_964386015.1 uncultured Rhizobiaceae bacterium
AGACGACGCTGGGCGGCACGGTCGACCTCCTGATCATGGATGTCGGCCTGCCGGACATGGACGGGCGCGACGCGGTGAAGCAGCTGCGGGCGAAAAACTTCCGGGCGCCCGTCATCATGCTGACCGCGCAGGATACCGATGCCGACACGATTCTGGGCCTCGAAGCCGGCGCCAACGACTATGTCACCAAGCCTTTCCGGTTCGCGGTGCTTCTGGCGCGCATCCGCGCCCAGCTGCGCCAGCACGAACAGAGCGAGGACGCGACCTTCACCGTAGGACCCTACACGTTCAAGCCAAGCCAGAAGCTGATGACCGACAAGAACGGCAACAAGCTTCGCCTGACGGAGAAGGAGGCATCGATCATCAAGTACCTCTATCGCGCTGAGCAGAAGGTCGTCAGCCGCGACGTGCTGCTCGAGGAGGTCTGGGGCTACAATTCCGGCGTCACTACCCATACGCTTGAGACTCATGTCTACAGGTTGCGGCAGAAGATCGAGCGCGACCCCTCCAGAGCCGAAATACTTGTGACTGAAAGCGGAGGGTATAAGTTGGTGCCTTGAGCTGGCAGATTCGGGACGGCCATTCAGGCAACAGGGCATGAAGCGGGCATGGGACTGGAACACGACATCATCGTACTCGGGCGGGTCAGCCTGTTTCGCGACCTGAACCGGGACCAGCTTCGCCTGCTTGCCTTTGGCGCCGAACATCTGAGTCTGGAGCAAGGACAGGATCTCTACCAGGAGGACGACCCCGCCGATTGCGCCTTCATCGTTCTCGACGGCGAGATCGAACTGTTCCGGATGCGGGGCGGAGAACGGGTGCCGGCAGGCCGCTCGGGAAAGGGAACCATGCTCGGCGAGCTGGCGCTCATCACCGATGCGCATCGGCCTACCGGCGCCACCGCCCGCCTGGACAGCCGGCTGATGCGGTTGCATCAGAAGCTGTTCCGGCGCCTGCTGGAGGAGTATCCGGACATTGCCGTGCGCGTGCAGCGCGTCATTGTCCGGCATCTGGAGGAATTGCTGGAAGGGGTCGCCCGTCTGGAACCGGCATTCCGGGACAGCGACGATGCGAAAGGTTGACGAACCGGCGGGGTTCTTGAAGAGCGCATGTGGAATCGGCTGAAGGAGTTTCTTCGCGGTCTGCCGGCCGCCGGAGGCAATGAGGAAGATCCGGCGGGCAACGATGTGCAGGTGGCGGCCGCGGCGCTGCTTTTCCACGTCGTCGACGCCGATGGCGTGCGCGACGACGCCGAGCGCGAACGCCTCGAGGCGGTGCTGGCCCGGGAGTTCGGGCTCACAGGCGGCGAACTCGACCGGCTGCTGCACGCCGGCGACCGGGCCAACCGGGAGGCGGTCGACCTGTACAGCTTCACGGCCATTCTGAACAGACGGATGAACAGGGAAGAGAAGCTCGGTTTCGTGCGGGTCCTTTGGGAGATCGTCTATGCCGACGGCGACCGCAACGAGCTGGAGGACAATCTCGTCTGGCGCATCGCCGAACTGCTCCATGTCGAGCGGGAGGACCGGATCGCCCTGCGCAGGGCTGTGGAGGGTAAACCGGAGTGACGATTCCGTTGATTTCCCGGCACGAGCAACACGGCGCGAGGGAGGGCGCACCAAGGATCCTCGCCATCCTGCACCAGGAATTCTCGAGCACCGGCAGGGTCGGACAGATGCTTGCCGAACGTGGTTTTGCGATCGATATTTGCCGCCCGGCCCTGGGGGAAGACCTGCCGCCGACGCTGGAGGGGCATGCTGGAGCCATCATCTTCGGCGGCCCGATGAGCGCAAACGATCCGGAAGAGTTCATCCGCAGGGAGACGGCCTGGATCGAGGTTCCGTTGCGCGAGAACAAGCCGTTTCTCGGCATCTGTCTGGGCGCGCAGATGCTGGCGAACCATCTCGGCGGAAGGGTCGAGAGCCATCCGGAAGGCAGGGTCGAGATCGGCTGGTACCCGATCGAGCCGACGGAAGCCGGCAGCCGCCTCATGGACTGGCCAGGAATGGTATATCAGTTCCACCGCGAGGGTCTGTCGCTGCCGCGTAGCGCGGAGCTCCTCGCCCGGGGTACGGAATTTCCCAACCAGGCGTTTCGCTATGGAGAAAATGCCTGGGGGATCCAGTTTCACGCTGAACTGACCCGCGCCATGCTGCACCGCTGGATCGTGCGCGGCGCCGACCGGCATGCCTCCTTGCCGGGTGCGCAGAAGGGGCGAGATCATCTCCATGGCCGCCTGGTCTGGGACCGCCAGCTGCGCGACTGGCTGGACCGTGTTCTGGACAGGCTGTTCGGTACGCCTATTCCGGCACGGCAAGATGGGCAAAGGCCTCCACGACCTGCCGATACGCTTCGCGCTTGAACGGCACCACGATCGACGGCAGTTCGTGTATCGGACGCCAGGCCCAGCAATCGAATTCCGGCGCATGTCCTTCAGGCGGCGGATCGATGGCGATTTCCGACTCATCGCCCGTGAAGCGAAAGGCAAACCAGTGCTGCTCCTGGCCTCGATAGCGGCCACGCAGTCCCATGCCGAGCAGGCTGTCCGGCAATTCGTAGCGGATGATCCGGGGCGCCTTGGCAAG
Source organism: uncultured Rhizobiaceae bacterium (assembly GCA_964386015.1). Classification (GTDB taxonomy): domain Bacteria; phylum Pseudomonadota; class Alphaproteobacteria; order Rhizobiales; family Rhizobiaceae; genus CAYLGY01. The sequence goes on from CAYLSN010000046.1 coordinate 12,518, forward strand.
TAGCGAAACAGAACGGATCCCGGTCTCTTCGAAAAGCTCGCGAAGTGCAGCCGGAAGCGGCTCCTCGCCTTCGTCAATCCCACCCTGGGGCATCTGCCAGAGCTGCGGTGTCCCGTCGGACTCCGAATTTCCCGCAGAAAGGCGACGGCCCACCCATACGAGGCCGTCGCGATTGAGCACCATCATCCCGACACAGGGACGATAGGGCAGGCGTTCGCGAAGCGAAACCGCATCCTCCATGCGACACCGGGCGTTACTGATTGAGCTCGGCCCGGTCCGGATCGGGCGGGAAAGCGGCATGCTGCCGTTCGCCGCGCAAGAGCTCGAGCGCCGCCACGAGCTGCAGGTCGTCCTTCGGATCCGGTGGCACATAGGCCGAAGAACCGGAGCCCTCCTCGCCCTCCTGCTCGCCGCGTATGTGCCCGCGCAAGGCCGACTCGCCGCGGGTCGTGTCGACCCCCGCGAGGTCGTCCGGCAAAGGCTGGTCGACGACGATGTCCGGCGTGATGCCCGTGCCCTGGATCGACCGTCCCGCAGGCGTATAGTACAGCGCCGTCGTCAGCCGCAGCGCGCCATTTTCTCCGAGCGGGATGATGGTCTGCACCGAGCCCTTTCCGAAGGAACGGGAGCCGACGATCGTGGCCCGCCGCTGATCCTGCAGGGCGCCCGCCACGATCTCCGATGCACTGGCCGACCCGCCATTGATCAGGACGATCAGCGGCTTGCCGTCGATGAGATCGCCGGGGCGCGCATCGTGGCGCGTGATGTTGCTCGGCTCGCGGCCGCGCGTCGAGACGATCTCGCCGCTATTGAGGAAGGTGTCCGAAACGCTGATCGCCTGGTCGAGCAGTCCGCCCGGGTTGAGGCGCAGGTCGAGAACGTAGCCCTTCAGCTTCTCTGGCGGCACCTGCTTCTTGATCTGCGCGATCGCATCCTCGAGATCCGCCTGCGTCTTCTCGGTGAAGCGGGTGATGCGCATATAGCCGACGTCTTCCTCGACGCGGTACTTCACCGCCTTCACCTTGATGATGTCGCGCACGAGCTTCACTTCGATCGGCTCGGGGACATTTTCTCGCAGGATGGTCAGTACGATGGGCGTGTTGACCATGCCGCGCATCTTGTCGACGGCGTCGCTGAGCGTCATGCCGCGCACATCCTCGCCGTCGATCTTGGCAATGAGGTCGCCCGCCATGACCCCGGCCCGCGCCGCGGGCGTATCGTCGATCGGCGTGACGACCCGGACCAGCTCTCCTTCCATCGTCACCTCGATGCCGAGTCCACCGAACTCGCCCCGCGTCTCGATGCGCATGTCCTGCGCCGCATCCGGGTTGAGATAGGAGGAGTGCGGA
>CAYLSN010000047.1:0-13388 GCA_964386015.1 uncultured Rhizobiaceae bacterium
CGGCTCCGTCTTCGGCCGCATCGCGGGCACTTCCGCCGCGCGGGCCGCAGCGTGACTTTCGGGACTGCGCCGGCAGGACAAGTTCCTGCTGGCGCAGGTGCGCCCATAGCCTGACCTTGGGCCGTCGCGGGCGGGGAGGGGCCGCCCCCTCAAAGGCCGGGGGTCGCCCCGCCATCGACCGCGATGCCGACTCCGTGGATGTGGCGGGCTCGGGGCGAGCAGAGAAAGGCCACCAGCTCCGCGACGTCCTCCGGAGCGCCAAGCCGGCGGATGCCGGCACGCTCGCGGTTGCGGCGCCGGATCTCCTCTTCGGAAACCCCCGCCGCCGCCGCTTCCTGCTGCACGAGCCTTTCCATGCGCTCCGTCACGGTCGTCCCGGGATGGACGATGTTGACATTGACATCGTCGACCAGACCCTGTTTCGACAAGGACTTGGTAAAATGCGCCAGCGCGGCGTTGACCGCGCCGCCGACCATGAAGCTCGGGGAAGGGGTATAGGCGGCGGCGCCACCGATATTGATGACCGTCCCCCGCCGCGCCTTCAGCGCCTCCCACAATGCGCGCGTCAGTCGCACCGCCCCGAAGAACTTCAGCGCGAATCCGCCGGTCCAGTCCTCGTCGGGCTGGTCGGGAAAGACCCCGGCCCTGGTGTCACCGGCGCAATTGACCAGAATGTCGAGGCCGCCCAGCGCCGCGACCGCCTTGTCCGCCGCCGCCCGACAGCCAGCCTCGGCGGAAAGGTCGGCGGCGATGACCACCGCGCGGCGGCCCAGCGCCTCGATCTCGCCGGCAACCGCGGAAAGCGCCTGGCCATCGCGCGCGACGAGGCCGACATCCGCCCCTTCCGCGGCAAGGCGCAAGGCGATGGCCCTGCCGATGCCCTTGCTGGCGCCCGTCACCAGCGCCGCCTTGCCGGCCAGTTCAGCCATGGGCGCGTCTCCCTTTCCCCGTAACTTCGGGCGCCACTTTTCCGGGCCGGAAACCAAGATGCTCCGAAACTTCCGCCGCAATCGAGCGGGTGACCGAGATGTAATCGCTCATCCCGGCGAGCGAGAGCCGCCAGACCGGGCCGGAAAAGCCGATCGCGCCAAGAACCCGGCCACGGAAATCACGTACCGGCGCCGCCATGCAGCGAACCTCCGGATTGAATTCGCAATCATCATAGGCGATGCCCTCGCGGCGCGCCCGCTCGACCTGCAGCTTGAGGGACTGCGGATCGCGCAGCGTGTTCTGCGTGAAGGGCTCGAATTCGATCCCGGCAACATGCTCCTCATAGACGTCGTCGGCGAGCCCGGAGAGCAGGATCTTGCCGATCGCGGTGCAGTAGACCGGGCGCAATGTGCCGGCGCGTTCCGTGATCTGGAGGGCATTCGGCCCTTCGCGGCGGGTCAGGATCAGCGCCTTGCGCCGCTCCCATATGGCGAAATGCGTCGCCTCGCCCGTGGCGGCGGCGAGACGATCGAGATAGGGCTCCACCGTGGCGCAGAGTTCGGCTTCATCGAGGCAGGCGGAGGCGAGCTGGTAGATGCCGCGGCCCATGCGATAGCGTTTGTCGTCGGGGCCGGTGCGCAGATAGCCGAGTGCCACAAGGGTACGCGTCGTGTGGTAGAGCGTGCTCGTATGCAGATTGAGCGCGCGGCTCAGATCGGAAAGGGTCATGCCGTCCGGTTGCCGCGCCACAGCCTCGAGCACCTGAAACCCGCGCTCCAGCGATTGGATTCTGCCTTCATCGCGCTGAGACGCCTCCATGCTACGCCCTTCCTCTTCTCTTATATCGCGAGAACGTACATCTGAGGTGTGAGAAACGCAAGCGCGCATATCCTCGATGATCGACGGTATTGCCGGTGTTTTCCCCAAATTTTCTCACATGATGAGAACCAATCAGGACATGTGAGAAAATTGTTGACAGGTTTTTTCCGTTGGTCTTAAGACTTGTGCATGCGGTTGGAGGACCGCTGCAGCAAGGGCAGCTGCCCTCGTTGGCTTGCGAATGGGAGGAACGAAAATGAAGGCGCGCAGCATCGCGTGGACCGGCATTGCGGCCGGCGCTCTGGCCGCAGCTACCCTGATCGCCCCGGTCATGGCGCAGGACTATCCGAACCGGCCGGTCACCCTGATCATCCCGTGGGCCGCGGGCGGCGGCACCGACATTCTCATCCGGGCGCTGACTCCGGCGATGGAGCCGGTCCTGGGCCAGCCGATCAATGTCGTCAACCGCACTGGCGGTTCGGGACTTGTCGGCCACACCGCAATGGCGCAATCCGCTGCGGATGGATATACGATCGGCACGATCAATGTGGATCTCAGCCAGCTGGTCTGCCAGGGGCTGACGGACCTCAGCGCCGACAAGTTCACGCAGATCGCGCTTCTGAATGTCGAGCATTCCGCCGTCATCGTGAACAAGGAGTCGCCTTACAATACGCTGGCCGAGGCGATCGAGGCGATCAAGTCCAATCCGCCCGGCACCTTCACCGCATCGGGCTCGGGCGCCGGCAGCATCTATCACCTTGCCTGGGTGGGGCTGATGGCCGCGGCGGGCATCGAGACGGACCGGGTGACCTGGGTTCCCTCGCAAGGCGGAGGTCCTTCGTTGCAGGACGTCTCCTCGGGGGCGGTCGACTTCGTGACGCCGCCGCTTTCCGATAGCAAGGCGCTGCTCGATGCAGGCACGATCAAGGCGCTGGCCACGATGAGCCCCGAACGCAACGCGGTGTTCCCGGACGTGCCGACGGTCAAGGAAGCGATCGGCGTGGAATGGAATCTCGCGACCTGGCGCATGATCGGCGCACCGGCGGACCTGCCGGACGACATCAAGGCGAAAGTGCTCGCGGCCGTCAAGGCCGGCTATGACAGCGACACCTTCCAGAACTTCATGAAGGAGCGCGGCTTCACCTTCTCCTGGCTCGGCCCGGACGAGTCCCGCGCCTTCCATGCCGAGCAGGACAAGGCGATCTGCGACGTCATGAAGATCGCGGGAATGGTGCAGTAGCGCCGGCATCGGCCGGGCGCGCCAGCGTCCGGCCATGCCTGCGAGGTTTGCCGCGCATTGCCGCGGCGAAAGGAGCGGCAGATGAAAGCCAATGACGCCGTGACTGGCGGGATCTTTCTTGCCATCGCCATCTTCACCTTCATATGGGCCGGCAGTTTCGTGGCGCTGCCCGGGGTGAAATACGGCCCCGACCTGTTTCCGCGTTCCATTTCCGTGCTCATGGGACTGGGAGGCATCTGCCTGATCGCGGCTTCGCTGCGCCGGTCGAAGGCACGGCCGCTGTTCACGCTGGCGGACTGGGCACGCCAGCCGCGCAACCATGCAATCCTCGCCGCCATCATTGCCAGCATTGCCTTCTACATCCTGGCGTCGGGACGGCTTGGTTTCCTGCTGACCGGCTTCCTCATGCTGGCGGGGCTGCTCGCCGTGACCCGCGGTGTCACGCGCATTCTTTCCAGCGCCCTTCTTGCCGCGACCGTCACCGCCCTGATCTACCTGATCTTCGCGAGAATGCTGCGCGTGCCGCTGCCCGTGGGCGTCATCGAAATGCTGATGGTGCGCTGAAATGGACAATCTGGTCGCCGCCTTCGAGCTCGTCTTTCGCGCCGAGATCATCCTGATCATCATCGCCGCCAGCATTTACGGCATATTGGTGGGCGCGATGCCGGGCATTTCCGCGACGCTGGCGGTCGCGATGCTCGTGCCGATTACCTATTTCATGGAGCCGGTGGCGGCGCTCGCCACCATCGCCACGGCAGTGGCGATGGCGATCTTCTCCGGCGACCTGCCCGGCGCGCTGCTGCGCATACCCGGCGTGCCGGCCTCGGCGGCATACACGGACGAGATGCACGCAATGACCCTCAAGGGGCAGGGCGGCACGAGTCTGATGACATCGCTGCTCTGCTCCGTGACCGGCGGCATACTCGGCACGATCGCGCTCGCGCTGCTGGCGCCGACGCTGGCGAAATTCGCGCTCTCCTTCCGATACCAGGAATATTTCTGGCTCGCGGCCATCGGCCTGAGCACGGCGGCCCTGGTGTCGGGCGACAGCCCCGCCAAGGGCCTGATCTCGCTCTGCATCGGGCTGATGCTGTCCACGGTCGGTCTCGACATGATCACCGGTTCGCCGCGCTTCACCTTCGGCACGGTGTCGCTGATGGAGGGCATCAACTTCATTTCCGTGATGATCGGCGTATTCGCCGTGGCGGAGGTCATGCGCTGCCTGACCCATCCGCCCCGCGGCGACCGCAGTATTTCGCGCCTGCAGCGCGTCGACCTGAGAGCCGCCTTCGCCACCATGTGGCGCTACAAGGGCCAGATGACGACCGGCTCGGGCATCGGCATCCTCATCGGCGCCATTCCCGGCGCCGGCTCCGACATTGCCGCCTGGGTTTCCTACGGCCTGTCGAAACGGCTGTCGCGGACGCCGCAGCTTTACGGCACCGGCCATCCCGAGGGCATCGTTTCGGCAAGCGCTTCCAACAATGCATCGAGTTCCACCACCTGGGTGCCGTCGCTTGTCTTCGGCATTCCGGGCGATTCGGTCACGGCGATCGTCATCGGCGTGCTGCTGCTCAAGGGCCTGCAGCCCGGCCCGCTGGTTTTCGTGGAGGATGCGCCAATTGTCTACTCGATCTTCGTCGCGTTCTTCATCGCCAACCTGTTCCTGATCCCGATCGGCTATCTGTCCATTCGTCTCGCCAGCCAGATCCTGCGCGTGCCGAATACGGTGCTGATGCCGATCGTGCTGACCTTCACCATTGTCGGCGCCTTCGCCATCAATAATTCCATGATGGGCGTCGCCGTCGCCCTGGGCGCGGGCATCGTCTCCTTCCTCATGCAGGAGAACGACTATCCCGTCGCGCCGCTGATCCTGGGCATGGTGATCGGCCCGATCATCGAGCAGAGCTTCATGCAGGCGATGATCGCGCAGAACGGCAGCCTGACCGCCTTCTTCGCCCGCCCGCTCGCCGCCGGTCTCGGCCTGCTCACGATTCTCCTCTGGATCAGCCCGCTGATCGCGATCCTGCGCAAGCGTCAGCACCGACGCCGCGCCGCCGCGGAGGCCAGCCATGCTTGACGAACCGAAGCCACGACTTTCAGGGAGCCAGGGTCGAATGACAAGAACCAAGGGTGGCGACCTCATCGCCGACCACCTCATCAGGGTGGGCATGCCCTATGTCTTCGGCATATGCGGGCATGGCAATGTCGGCATGCTCGATGCGCTCTACGATCGGCGCGACCGGATCAAGCTGGTTTCGCCCCGCCACGAACAGACGGCGGGACATATGGCCGACGCCTTTTTCAGGGTTTCGCATCAGCCGGTGGCGACGCTGACCTCCTGCGGACCGGGTTCGGCCAATATTCCCATGTCGGTCGCATGCGCCCAGGCGGACAGTTCCGCCTTCCTGGCCATCACCGCCAATGTTCCCACCTCCCAGTTCAACCGTGCTCCGTTCCAGGAAACCTACATGCACGGCCAGGCCAACTTCCCCGAGGCGCTCCGCCCCTTCGTCAAGCGCTCGTTCCAGCCCACGCGGGTGGAGATGCTGCCGCTGGCGCTGCGCCAGGCGACCAACCTGCTGACCTCGGGGCGGCCCGGCCCCGTCAACCTCGACATTCCCTACAATCTTTTCCAGGAGGAGGCCGAGGTCGAGCTTGAGCCGATGGACCGGGCCGGGGTGGAGAATCGCCCCGGCGCTTCTCCGGAAGCGATCGCCGCCGTGCTCGACATGCTGCTTTCCGCCCGCGCCCCGCTGATTTTCGTGGGCCATGGCGTGACCCTGTCGGAGGCGGGAGCCGAACTGACGCAATTGCAGCACAGGCTGCGGATCCCGCAGGTTGCCTCGCCCAACGGCATGGGCACGCTGGACATGACCGATCCGCTCTCGCTCGGCTTCATCGGCCGCAACGGCACCTACATGGCCAATCAGGCGGGACGCCACGCCGATGTGCTGCTGGCGATCGGCGCCCGCTTCGACGACCGTTCGGCATCTTCGTGGCGGCGCGGCTATTCGTGGAACATTCCGCCGACGCGCCTGATCCATGTGGACATCGACCCGGCGGAGATCGGCCGCAACTACGAGCCGGTCATCGGCATCCAGGCCGATGCCAGAACCTTTCTGCGCCAGCTCCTTGCCGAACTGGAACGCCGGAACATCGCCCGGCACGAAGGCACCGCGCAATGGCTGGACCGCATCGAGAGCTGGCGGCGCGAATGGCGGAGCTTCATCGCGCCCCATTTCGAGATCGACAGCGATCCGATGCGCCCGGAGCGCGTGGTGGCCGACATGCGGCAGGTTGCGCCCGACGACGTCATTCTGGTGCCGGATTCCGGCTCTCACCACAACTGGTTCATGCAGTTCTGGGAGTGCCGCCGGCCGCAGTCCATGCTCAACACCTGGGGTTATTCCGCCATGGGCTTCGGCGTGTCCGGCGTGCTCGGGGCCAAACTGGCCGCGCCCGACCGTCCCTGCATCGCGGTGGTGGGCGATGGCGGCTTCACCATGACCCCGCATGTGCTGTGCACGGCGGTCGAATATGACATTCCGGCAATCTGGGTGGTCTGGAACAACTATGCCTGGGGAGCGATCCGCGACCTGCAGCATGGCGTTTTCGGCGGCCGCGAAATCGGCACATCCTTCACCCATGGCCGCAATGGCCAGCCCTACAATCCGGACTTCGCGGCGCTGGCGCGTGCCCATGGCGTCGAGGCCCTGAAGGTCAGCCGCTCGCGCGATTTCCGCGACGCGCTGCAAACGGCCCTGGCTTCGGGACGGCCCTGGCTGATCGACCTGGAAGTGGATCCGGGCGTGAAGCCGCCGTCTACCGGCTCGTGGCAGCTACCGCCCCTGCCGGCGCCGGAACCAGCCTTTGGCAATCCCTGGAGTCCCCCCCTATGAGCAGTGTCGAACTCACGCACGTCATTGGCGGCAGGAATGTCGCCGGCGGCGATCCTTTCGAAAGCCGCGACCCCTATCGCGGCGATCTTGTCGCGACAGCGCCGGCCGCGGATGCCGGCATCGTGGCGCAGGCGGTGCAGGCGGCGCGGCGGGCCGCGCCGGAGGTGGCGGCGATGCCGGCCTACGAGCGCGCGGCGATCCTGCGCCGGGCCTCGGAGCTCGTGGTCGCGCGCGCCGCCGAGATCGGCGAGATCATGGCGCGCGAGACCGGCAAGGCGCTGGTCGACGCCGAGGGCGAGGTGAAACGTACGACCGACACGCTGGCGCTCTCCGGCGAGGAGGCCATTCGCATCGAGGGCAGCCACGTTCCGCTCGACGGCAGCGCGATGGGCCATGGCAAGATGGCCTTTCTCATGCGCTTTCCCGTCGGCGTGGTCGGTGCGATCACGCCCTTCAATGCGCCGGTGAACCTTGCCTGCCACAAGCTCGGTCCGGCATTCGCGGCCGGCAATGCCGTCGTGATCAAGCCGCCGCAGCAATGTCCGCTCGTCGTTCACCGGCTGGTGGAACTGCTCTACGATGCCGGAGTGCCGCGCCATTACATCCAGATCGTGCATGGCGGCGGCGCCAGCGGACAGGCCCTGGTGGCCCATCCGGGCATCGACATGCTGACATTCACCGGTTCCTCCCGCGTCGGCGCGGAGATCCGGGCGCGGGCTGGCCTGCGTCCGGTCACGCTCGAGCTGGGCGGCACGGGCCAGACGATTGTCTGCGAAGACGCGGATCTCGACGCCATCGCGCCGCTGCTGGCCCGCAACGCCGTGCGCCTGGCCGGGCAGAGCTGCATCTCGGTGCAGAACATCTATGCGCCGCGCCGGCTCGCGGACACGCTCGCGGAAAAGGTCGCGGCGCAGATGCAGAAGCTGAAACTCGGCGATCCGCTGGCCAGGGATACGGATGTCGGCACCCTGATCGACGAAGAGGCCGCGCGCCGCGTCGAGAGCTGGGTCGCGGAAGCGGTCGCGGCCGGCGCCCGGGTCCTTTGCGGCGGAACGCGCCATGGCGCAGCCTTCGAGCCTACCTTGCTCGCCAATGTCACCCGCGACATGAAGGTGGCATGCGACGAGGTGTTCGGCCCGGTCGCCAGCATCCTTGCCTATGACGATCTGGAGGAGCCCATCCGCGACGTGTCGGAAAGCCCCTACGGCCTGCAATGCGGCGTGTTCACCGACTCGACGCAGCGCGCGCTCATGCTGGCGCGGCGCCTGCGCACGGGCGGCGTCATCATCAACGGCACGTCGACCTGGCGCACCGACCAGCTCGCATATGGCGGCGTCAAGCATAGCGGCATCGGTCGCGAGGGGCCGCGCTATGCGATCCGCGACATGACCGAAGAGCGCCTTATCCTGTTCAACCATTGAGGTCAGGCAGCATGAACCCCATCCTCGTCACCGGCGCCGGCGGCTTTCTGGGCCGCGCCATCGTTGCTGCGCTGCTGCGGCGCGGCGACCGGGTCGTCGCGCTGGAGGCAGGCGACTGCGCACGGTTGCACGCAGGAGCCGCGAACGGTCAGGACCTCGTGGTGATCCAGGGCGACATTCGCGATGCCATCGGCATTGACCGGCTTTTCGCGGCGCATCGGCCCGGCGCGGTGATCCACTGCGCCGCGGTGGTAGGCGTCATCGCCTCGCTCGAGGCGCCGCGCGACGTCTTCCGCGTCAATATCGAAGGTTCGATCAACCTGTTCGAGGCGATGGCGCGGCATGGAACGCGGCGCATGATCCACATCAGCTCGGAAGAAATCTACGGCGATTTCGAAGCGGACCGGGTAGACGAGAATCATCCGCAGCGTCCGCTGCATGCCTATGGGATCAGCAAGGCAGCAGTGGAGCATCTCGGGCGCACTTATCGCGAGACGCATGGGCTGGACTGCATCAACGTGCGTACCTCCTGGGTCTACGGCCCCGAATTTCCGCGCGACCGTGTTCCGGTGAACATGGTGAGGGCGGTGGCGCGACGCGAGGCGCTGTTCCTGCCGGGTGGTGCCACCGACCGGATCGACCATACCTATCTGGACGACGCGGTAGCCGGCGTGCTCGGCGCCCTCGACTGCCCGCGCCATCTGCATGACGCCTACCATATCTCCAGTGCATCCAGCCCTTCGCTGGCGGAGATTGCCGCCATTCTGGCGGAACTGGATCCGCAGGCGCCGCCGATCGTCGTCGGCAGCGCTCCCTATCAGCATGGAGGCAAGGTCCGCATGGTGCGCAAGGGTGCGCTCGATTGCAGCCGCGCGGCGGCAGCATTCGGCTATCGTCCCAGATTCGACATCCGCGCCGGGCTCGCCGCGACCCTGGAGGCCGAGCGGCACCTGCTGCGGCAGGGGAGGGCGTCGCATGGGTAAGCTGCTCATTACCGGGGCGATGGGGCATGTCGGCTTCGAGACCGCACGGCAGGCCGTGGCGCGCGGCATTCCGGTGGTCGGCCAGTACATGAACACCTTCCGCAAGGACGATGCGCAATCGCTCGGACCCGGCATCGACTGGGTGAAGTGCGATCTGGCGGATCCGTTCGGCATGGCGCTCCTGGCCGCCGAGCACCAGATCGACGGGTGCATCCATACCGCGGCGATCCCCAATGACGTGCTCGCGGGGCCGGCGCCGCTGCGGACGTTCCAGAGCAATGTCGCCGCGACCAGCCTCCTGCTGGAAACCGCGAGGCGACTCGGCTGGCGCCGCTTCATCCATGTCTCGACCGGGTCGGTCTTCCAGTCCTTGCCGGATGCGGTGACGCCGGTGCCGGAAGACCGCATCCCGACTCCGAAATCGCTCTATGCGGTGACCAAGCGCTCCGCTGAGCTGATGGTCGGCGTCTACGCACACACCTACGGGCTCTCCGCCGCAAATGTGCGCATATCGTGGATCTACGGGCCGCCGCTGGTGCCGCCCGCCTTTGACGCGCCGCGCGGCCCGATCCCGGAATTCCTGCGAAGGGCGCTGGGCGGCGAACCCGTCGTGGAGCCTTCGGGAGGCGATTTCGCGGCGAGCTTCACCTATGTGCCCGACTGCGCCGCCGGCCTCATCGCATTGTGGGAAGCCGACCGCCTGGCCCACGATACCTATCATCTCGGCTCGGGACGCAACTACACCACCTTCGAGGTCGCGGAAGCCGTTCGCAGGGCGGTACCCGGCATCCGTGTCGAGGTCGGGCCGGGAACGGATCCATGGACGAGGACGACCGTGATGCGCGGTCCGCTGTCCTGCGGGCGCATGGCGGAGGAGTTCGGCTTCCGGCCCGCCCATGACCTGGTCAGCGGCGTTGCCGCCTTCGCCGACTGGATGCGGGCCCATCCCGAGCGCTGGCAGGCTGGCAGGCAGGCATGAGCAGCCAGGGATTCGATATCATCGTTCTCGGCGCCGGCGCGGCCGGCATGACGGCGGCGGCGACGGCTGCCGTCAGGGGCCTCAGCGTTCTCGTGGTGGAGAAGACGGAGCTGATTGGCGGCAATACCAGCTTCTCCGGAGGGATGGTCTATATCCCGGACAATTCGAAAATGGCGGAAGCTGGCAGACCAGACGACGCGGAAGCCGCCTTGTCGTATCTGGAACGAGCCGTGGCGACCGATGACGGGCGCGAGTTTCGCGCCGTTTTCGTCCGCAAGGGCCGCGAGGCCATCGATTTCCTGGAAGCCAACACCGCGCTGCGCATGAAGCCGGTGCAGTTCTATCCCGATTATTATCCGGACCTGGAAGGCGCGCGCGACGGCCTGCGGGTACTCGAACCTGTCGCATTCGATGCCGGCGCGCTCGGCCCGTGGTTCGAGCGGCTGCGCCCGCCAATTCCCGAATTCACCATCCTCGGTGGCATGATGGTCGCGCGGGAGGATCTTCCGCATTTTCGCAAGTTCAGTCGTTCGCCGCGGTCCTTCCTGCGGGTTGCGCGCCTGGTCACGCAATACGGGTTCCAGCGCCTGCGGCACCGGCGCGGCTCGACCCTGGTGCTGGGCAATGCGCTGGCCGGCCGGCTGCTCAAATCGCTGCTCGACCGCGGCGTGACGATCCTGACGGGCTGTCACACGCGGGAAATCCTGGTGGAGAGCGGCCGCGTATGCGGCGTCCGCATTGCCGATGCGACGGGGGAACGCGTCGTGAAGGCGCGCCGGGGCGTGATGCTGGCGACCGGCGGCTTCTCGCACAGCCTCGGCAAGCGGCGCGACTGGCTTCCGGCAGCGGCAAGTCCTGACAGTCCCTATGCGCCGGGAAGCACCGGCGACGGCATCGACCTCGGCGCCGCCGCGGGTGGCGACATTGTCACCGCCAACACGCACAATGCCTATTGGAGCCCGGCTTCGATCCATCTCCGCAAGGACGGCAGGAAGGTCGTCTATCCGCACACCGTCACTGACCGCGGCAAGCCCGGCTCGCTCGTGGTCAATCGCGCCGGCAGGCGGTTCACCAGCGAGGCCGTTTCCTATCATCGATTCGGCGAGGCCCTGCTCCGGCAAGGCAACCTGCCGGCGTGGATCGTGTGCGACAGCGCCTTCATCTGGAAATACGGGCTGGGCGCGATCCTTCCCTTCACCCGCAACCTGCGGCCCTATCAGGAGAGCGGCTATCTCGCCACCGCCGACACCCTGCCGGACCTGGCGCGCCGCCTCGGAATCGACGCCGACGGATTCGCCGCCACCATGGCGCGCTTCAACGAGGATGCGCGCGCCGGGCGGGACACCGAGTTCGGGCGGGGAGAGGATATCTACTCCCGCTATCTCGGCGACGCCGACCACAAGCCGAACCCCTGCCTCGCGCCGCTCGACACGCCGCCCTTCCATGCGGTCGAGCTGGTGCTCAGCGATCTCGGCACCGCCGCCGGCCTGCGCACGGATCTCCACTGCCGGGTGCTGGACCGCCACGGCGAGCCGGTCGCGGGCCTGTATGCGATCGGCAACGACATGCAGTCGATCTGGCGCGGCAATTATCCGGGACCGGGCATCACGCTGGGTCCGGCGCTGACCTTCGGCTACCTCGCAGCATGTCACGCCGCGGGCAACCGGGGATGAAGCGCATCATTGTCTCGCCAGTCACAGCGGAAAGGAACTGCATATGAACGTGCCGGAAATGCGGGTCGGTCACCTGAAGGATGCGGATGTCGAATGGCAGGTCAGGCCGGGCGACACCACGCGCAAGATCCTGGTCTACGAGCCGCAGATGCTGATGATGCGCAATTCCTTCGCCACCGGACTGGCCGGGCCGCTGCACAGCCATCCGCATGTGCAGGCGAGCTATATCGTCAGCGGGCGCTTCGAAATCACCATTGACGGCGAGACCCGGGAAATGACGGCCGGAGACAGTTTCCTCGTCCGGTCCAACATCATGCACGCGGCCAGATGCCTCGAGGCCGGCGAGATCATCGAGGTGTTCACGCCGATCCGGGAGGATTTCCTGACCTGAGGGCTTCCGGCAAGCGCATCGGGTGCGAGCGGCGGCCCCTGGCCATGCCATGCAGCAACAATGCAACCGCGGCTAAGGCAGGGAATCGTCGCGCCCGGAGCGTTTGAGGAAGACGACCAGCGCGGCAACGCACCGGACGATGAGCCGCTGCATCCGCCGGGCCCGATAGAGGCGGACCATGGGCTCGATCTCCCGGAAGCTTGCGCCGGAGAAAGCGCGGTCCCGGATGCGGCGCAACAATTCGGCATCGCATTCTTCGGCCTCGCTCCCGCCCCTGGAAGCTTCACGGAGCTGTGCATCCTCCTGCATTGCTTCGCTCCCCGGCAGCCTGACCCGGCCTTTCGGCCATGCGCCGGTCAGTAGGGAGTTCCGTCCTTGTGGAGAAAGCGCCACTTTCCGTCGACGGCCACGGCCACGAGGTCTTCGTCCGGATAAGTGACTTCATCGCCGCCGGTCCGGTCGCCGATTTCCAGATAGGTGAAAGGACGGTCGGAGCGGTTCTGCAAATGATGCGACACGCCACCGGCCTGGAAGCCGGCGCACATTCCCGGACGGAGAACGGTCTCCCCGAACTCGGTGACCAGGACGGCTTCTCCTTCCAGAGCATAGACGAACTCATCCTGCCGGCTATGCCGATGGCGCAGCGATGACCAGGCGCCGGGCTGGAGGACCGTCAGGTTGACGCCGAAATTGGTCAGCCCGAACGCCTCGCCCAGCCGTCGCCGCGCTCTTCCGGCAACCCGCGCCGCGAATTCCTCCGGATAGTTCGACCTGGACCAAACGGGCCCGGCCTCGGCCGCGTGAATGGCGATCTTCCGTTCCATTGCAATGCCTCCGGTCATATGTCAGCCTTGCTGACCTAATAGCACGACCGGACGATATTGTCACCGTGCCTCAAAATTATTGTATCGAACTTCAATTATATTCATATGAAACTGAAAGCACTGTAACATGTAAGTGCAGAATAAAGATAAATCAGGTTTAACCAAAAGGCGGCCGGACAAATACATCGCGATTAACAACGGCCCGCCAACACGGGACCAATCATGC
>CAYLSN010000048.1:0-13325 GCA_964386015.1 uncultured Rhizobiaceae bacterium
TTCATGCGCTTGCCCACCAGTTTCGGGCGCAGCTCGACGGATAGGTCCACTTTCGTCATTCGTAAAATGCCGGTCCCTTGCGCAATTGCTGCCACTGGCTGTCGTCATGCGCGCAGATGACCTGCTCGCCGCGATCGCGATGCAACCGCAGGCGTGCGAGCGCGTCCGCCGCCAGATCCATGTTCCAGGTGTTGCGGGGAGGGATGCCGCTGTCGATCGCCGACTGCAGCGGCGCCGCGTCGGACGCCAGCACGAAGACGCCGTCGCGGTCGAGCGCCACCCGCGCGGCGGTGAGGCCGGGCGTATGGCCGGGCATCGGCAGCAGCACGATCCTTTCGTCGCCGAACAGATCGTGCTCGGCATCGAACAGCCGGAAGGCTTCGGCGTCTCCCCATTCGCGCTCGAGATATCCCTGCTGTGCCGCGCCCTCCTGCCGGGCAGCGGCGACTTCCGCCGCGTGGCAATAGACCGTTGCCCGGGGGAAGTGCTCGTTGCAGCCGCAATGATCCGGATGCAGATGCGAGCAGACGACAATGTCGATGTCGTCCGTGACCAGGCCGATGCGGCGCAGTTCCTCCACGACCGTCTGTTCCGGTGAAAAGATCGGCGTCATGAACTTTGCCAGACCGCCCCAGCGCTGTTCCGGCTCGGTGGCCGCCTGCGGGCTGCAGCCCGTATCGACCAGCACATTGGCTTTCGGATGCCGGATCAGCGACGCGTGCACCGGAAGCTCGATCGTCTCTTCCCGTGCCGCGCCCGCGACAAAGACGGACTTGCGCATGCGCAGGCGGCCGCCGGCGAGAAAATGCATCTTCATCTCAGGGGCCCTCGTTCCCTTGCCAGCTCGCGCACCGCATTGACGATGTGCTGGTAGCCGGTGCAGCGGCAGATATTGCCGGACAGTGCCTCGCGGATCTCCTCGTCCGTGTCGAGTGGATGATGGGCGAGCATGTCGGCAATGGCGAGGATCATGCCGGGCGTGCAATAGCCGCACTGCAGGCCGTGATGATCCTGAAACGCCTGCTGGATCCGGCCGAGCCGCTCCGGCGTGCCCTGTCCCTCGACGGTTTCGACCTCGCAATCCTCGGCCTGCACCGCCAGCGTCAGGCACGACCGGGCGCTTCTGCCGTCGATGAGAACCGTGCAGGCCCCGCAGACGCCGTGCTCGCAGCCCACATGCGTGCCGGTCAGTCCCAGTTCATGGCGCAGGAAGTCGGAAAGCAGCATGCGCGGTTCGACCTGGCGCGTGTGCCGGATGCCGTTGACCGTGACGGTGATCTTCACTTCCTGCATCTCAACCCCCTTGCCCGGCCCGCGCCCGGTCCCAGGCCTCGGCGAGCGCGCGCCGGGCGAGCCGGCCCGCCAGGAACCTTCGATAATCCGCGGAAGCGTGGATGTCCGAGTTCGGCTGCAGCAAGTCGTGCATCCGGCTTTCGACCGCCTCCAGCACTTCCTGCGAAACCTGCCTTCCTGCAACCAGGGTTTCGAGCTCGGCCAGCCGGAGCGGCGTTTCGCCGACGCCCATCGCACCGAAGCGGACATTGGCGGCGGCGCCGTCCCTTGCCTCCAGTGTCACCGCGACGCTGGCCAGCGCAAAGTCGCCATGGCGCTTGGCGAATTCCTGGAATGACCAGCCTGTCTGCGGTGGCAGCGCCTCGATGGTGATCGAGGTCACCATTTCGTCCGGCTCCAGCGTGGTCAGCAACGCTCCCGCGAAAAAGTCGCGCGCCGCGATGGTCCTGCGGCCGCGCACCGAGAAGGCCTCGATCCGGCCGTCGAGCAGCAGAGTCATCAGCGGCATTTCCGCCGCCGGGTCGGCATGGCAGACACTGCCGCAGAACGTGCCGCGATTGCGCACTGTCAGATGCGCGACATGCTGCATGGCCGCGTGCACGATCGGAGTCTGCGCACGGATCACCGGATCCGTCGCGGTTACCCGGTGACGCACTGTCGCACCCAGCCGCACACGCCCCTCGCGCAGCTCGATCCTGTCGAGACCGGGAATCCGGTTGATGTCCACCAGCACTGCGGGTTTCACCAGCCGGAAATTCAGCATCGGCATGAGGCTCTGGCCGCCGGCCAGGATCCTGGCGTCGCCATTTGCCAGCGCATCTGCCGCTTCCTCGACGGAGCGGGCCCGAACATATCCGAAAGGCGCCGGTTTCATGCGGCACCTTCCGGCATGCGGTCCGGCGGGGATTCCGGATGGATGCTCAGGCAGGCTGTCGGTTTCACTCGATACCTCGTCTCGCAGCCAGCATCCATGGCCGGTTGCGCCTTTACATGACTTGCATTATTAGACTATTCGGCTGGATGTCAACCGGCTCGACAACAGGAGCTGCCAGACGGCGGACAAGCCGGACGGCATGGCAGGAGTGACTGCAGATGGACTTGCGCGGACAGCAACACATCCCCGCCGACCGGGAAACCGTCTGGAAGGCTCTGAACGATCCGGAAATCCTGAAAGCCTGCATTCCCGGCTGCGAGGAGCTCACCCGAATCTCCGATACGGAGATGGCAGCAGTAGCCGCGATCCGGGTCGGCCCGGTCAGCGCCAGGTTCCGCGGTACGGTGACGATCTCCGATCTCGACCCGCCCAATGGCTATACGATCAGCGGTGAAGGACAGGGCGGGGTGGCCGGGTTCGCCAGGGGCAGCGCGACTGTCCGGCTCGAGCCGGTCCAGGACGGGACCCTGTTGCACTACGATGCCGCCGCCGAAATCGGCGGCAAGCTCTCGCAGCTCGGCGCACGCCTCATCGACGCCACCGCGCGCAAGCTCGCCGCGGCGTTCTTCGAGAAGTTCGAGGCGGAGATCCGGGCCCGACAGCAGCCATCGGCGCCGCCGGCCCCTCCGGTGCCGCCCGCAGCACCTGCCGACAGGCCCGCCGACGTGCCGGCACAGGCAAAGGGAGCATCGCGGTGGAGCCTTGTCGCTGCCGCCGTGCTCGGAGGTGCCATCGTACTGATCTGGCTGCAATATTTCGGTCACCCCGCCGCAGGCGCCCCGACGGGGCTGCATCTGGTTTCCGCCGAGTTCTTCATGGCGGTCCAGCTTGTCATGGCCGGCCTGCTCGGGTACCTTCTGGGTTTGCGGCGCTGAGGCCTTCGAGGCCTGGGACTTCACTTGCATTTGGAGACGGAATTTCCGGGCGCACGGTGCCTTGCGCGGGCGGCAGGCTGGCTCTGCCGGATTGTCATGTCGTTCCGGTTTTGCATGGCCCGCCGATTGATCTAATCTTCCGGCCCGGCGCAACCTTCCGCCCAGGGTCCGGAAACGAACGATGAAGCTTGGCCATATCCCGCAGACCCGGCTGGTGCAGGCGCAGAAGATCTCGGCGCAGCTCATCCAGTCGGTCGAGCTGCTCCAGCTCGGCCAGGCCGAACTGGAGGGCTTTCTTGCGGCCCAGGCGGAGAGCAATCCCTTTCTGGAGGTGCGATTGCCGGGCGCTGCAGGACGAATGGCCGCCACGCCCGGTGGCGAATCCCGCGAGATGGAGGCGGTTGCCGATGGGCCTGGCCTCGCCGATCATCTGCGGTCGCAGCTTGGCAGTCGTTTCCGCGATCCGGGAGACCGCAGGGTCGCGCTCGAGATCATCGGATCCATCGACGAGGACGGCTATCTTCGCCGCGATCTTCCGGATATTGCCGAGGCAGCCGGCGCTGCCGTCGCGCGGGTCGAAGCGATTCTCCGCGAAGTCCAGCGCATGGACCCGCCCGGCATCGCGGCGCGCGACCTTGCCGAATGCCTGCGCCTCCAGCTCGCCGACCGCGGATGGCTGACCGAGCCGATGGAACAGCTCCTGCGACATCTCGATCTTCTGGCCCGGCATGACTACCGGCGATTGTCGGCCCGCTGCGGCGTCGAAGCCGGCGAGGTGCTGGAACTGGCGGCGAAGATCCGTTCCCTCGATCCGCGGCCGGGCCGCCGGTTCGAGCAGGGGATGGTTCCGTCGGTGACACCGGACGTGCTGGTCAGCATCGCACCGGACGGCACGTTCGTGACGCGACTGAATGGCGATGCCCTGCCGCGTGTCCTTGTTGACCGCGAATATTGCTCCGTCGTGCGCGCCGGCCGCCTCGATCCGGCGGAGTCACGCTATGTTTCCGGCTGTATCCAGTCGGCAAGCTGGCTGGCGAGAAAGCTCGACCAGCGCGCGCGGACCATCCTGCGGGTCGCCACCGAGATCGTGAAGCGCCAACGGCCCTTCCTGCAACGGGGCGCCGGCCATCTGCAGCCCCTGACCCTCCAGGATGTCGCCGAGGCGCTCGGCATGCATCCGTCGACCGTCAGCCGCGCCGTTGCCGGCAAATACATGCTGACGCATCGCGGCCTGTTCGCGCTTGGCCATTTCTTCGTCAATTCGGTCCCGGCGTCGGAAGGACGAGACGACGTTTCCGCAGACGCTGTGCGGCAAGGCATTCGCCAGCTGATCGAGAACGAATCCGGTGACGAGGTGCTTTCCGACGATGCGATCGTCGAGCGTCTGCGTCAGCGCGGTGTCAGCATCGCCCGCAGAACCGTGGCAAAATATCGCGAGGCCATGAACATCCCGTCCTCGCAGCAGCGACGGAGGCTGCTGCAGGCAAGGTCCGCGGCCGCGCGCCGGAGCGGCGAGAATGCCGCCTGAGGGGCGTCACCGCGGCATGAAGATCCGTTCGGACTGGCGCACCGTTTCCGTCAGCCAGTCGGCGGCGGCGCGCACGCGCGCGAGATCGCGCAGATTCTCGTGTATGGTCAGCCAGTAGGAGCGCACCACCTTCATGCCGGGCAGGACCGGGACGAGTTCCGGGCCGGCGGCGAGGTAGTCGTGCAGGACGCCGATACCGGCGCCGCCCCGCACGGCCTCGCACTGACCGATAGCGCTGGTCAGTTCGACATTGGAGCGCCAGCCTCGCATGAATTCCTCGACATAGTTCAATGTCGGCGAAGCGACGAGATCCTCGACATAGCCGATCAGGCGGTGCGCCGCGAGATCGGCCGGCCGTTCCGGCGCCGGATGTTTCGCAAGATAGGACCTGCTGGCATAGAGTCCCAGCGAATAGTCGGTCAGCTTGCGTGCGACCAGCCGGCCTTTCTCCGGCCGTCCGACCATGATCGCAAGGTCGGCCTCGCGCCGTGACAGCGAGAAACCGCGCGTCGTCGGCACGAGCTGGACGGTGAGCGCGGGATGCCGTTCGGCCAGATGCGCCAGCCGCGGCGCAAGAAAGCCGACGCCGAATCCGTCCGGAGCGCCGATGCGGACCACCCCGGAGGCGCTCGCCTGGGTACCCTGCAGGCGAGCCTGGACGTCGAGCATTTCCGCCTCGACCCGCTCGAGCGACTCAAGCAGAGCCGTGCCGGCATCGGTCAGGTCGCAGCCATGCGTGCGCCGGATCAGGAGCTTGGCGCCGAGCGTCTCCTCAAGCTCGGCGATCCGGCGCGACAAGGTTGCCTGGTGGATGCCGAGCGCGCGCGACGCACCCAGGACCTGACCGGCCCTGGCCACTGCCAGAAAGAGCCGGGCATCGTCCCAGTTGAGCTTCCGTGCCGCGTCCGACCCGATTCTCTGCATATCAGGTTCTCGTTTGGTGCGATTGTTATTCGAAAATTAACATGCGAGCCTTGTCCCGGACAATCAAGGAGGCAAGGCAATGACCGAACTTGGACATTTCATGGCCGGCGAGCGCGTCGCGGGAAAATCCGGCCGTTTCGCCGATGTGTTCAATCCGGCGACCGGAACGGCCGACAAGCGCGTCGCGCTGGCGAGCGTCGACGAGGTTGCGGCTGCCGTGGCGGCGGCGAAAGAGGCCTGGCCCGCATGGGCGAAGACCCCGCCGCTGCAGCGCGCGCGACTGCTCGACAGGTTCAAGAATCTGGTCGCTGCCAATTCGGAGCGCCTGGCGGAGGCGATTTCCTCCGAACACGGCAAGACCCACGACGACGCCCTCGGAGAGATCACGCGCGGTCTGGAAGTGGTCGAGTTCGCAATCGGCATCCCGCACCTGCTCAAGGGCGAGGTGACCGAGAATGTCGGCACCAATGTCGACAGTCATTCGGTTCGCCAGCCGCTCGGCGTCGTCGCCGGGATCACGCCCTTCAACTTTCCCTGCATGGTGCCGATGTGGATGTTCCCGGTCGCGATCGCCTGCGGCAACGCCTTCGTGCTGAAGCCTTCCGAGCGCGATCCCTCCGCGGCGCTGATGCTGGCCGAGCTGCTGGCGGAAGCCGGCCTGCCAAAGGGCGTCTTCAACGTGGTCAATGGCGACAAGGAAGCAGTCGACGCCCTTCTCGCCCATCCGGACGTCAAGGCGGTAAGCTTTGTCGGGTCGACGCCGATCGCCCGCTACATCTACGCAACGGGTACGTCGCACGGCAAGAGGGTGCAGGCGCTCGGCGGCGCGAAGAATCACGCCATCATCCTGCCGGACGCCGATCTCGACATGGCGGCAAGCGCACTGATGGGCGCGGCCTATGGCTCGGCAGGCGAGCGCTGCATGGCGATCTCCGTCGCCGTTCCGGTGGGAGAGGAAACGGCCGAACGCCTGATCGAGAAACTGGTGCCGCGCATCGAGGCGCTGAAGATCGGTCCGGCCACGGACCGTTCGGCCGAGATGGGGCCGCTGGTCACTGCCCAGCACCTCGCCAGGGTTCGCAGCTATATCGATCAGGGTATCAGCGAGGGCGCGAAGCTCGTGGTGGACGGGCGCAACTTCAAGGCGCCGCAGGGCTATGAGAACGGCTTCTTCATCGGCGGCTCGCTGTTCGACCATGTTACTCCCGAAATGACGATCTGGAAGGAAGAGATCTTCGGGCCGGTGCTGTCGGTCGTGCGGGCCAGCAACTATTCCGAAGCCGCAGAGGTCGTCTCCCGCCACGAATATGGCAATGGCGTCGCGATCTTCACGCGCGACGGCGACGCCGCGCGGGCCTTCGCGCATGACGTCGAAGTCGGCATGGTCGGGGTCAACATCCCGATTCCGGTGCCGATGGCCTTCCACTCCTTCGGTGGCTGGAAGGCGTCCCTGTTCGGCGATCATCACATGCACGGGCCGGAGGGCGTCCGTTTCTATACGCGCCTCAAGACGATCACCACCCGCTGGCCGACCGGCATGCGCGCCGAGGCCGAATTCGTGATGCCGACCATGAAGTAGCAGGACCCCCGGGTCTGGCCTGGGGTCGGCCCGGGGTCTTGCCATCGATGCCGCGCCCGACGCATGATCCGCCTCTGTCGGAGGCAGGAGAAACAGGCCGGATGGTATCCATGGATCGCATCGACCCGCAGGCGCCGGTGGTGATTGCCGGCGCCGGACAGGCCGGGTTTTCCGTGGCGCAGAAGCTGCGGGAACTCGGCCATCGCGGCCCGGTCACCCTGGTCGGCGAGGAGCCGCATCTTCCCTATCAGAGGCCGCCACTCTCCAAGGCCTATCTGATGGGCGAAGTGACGGCAGACCGCCTGCATCTCCGGCCGAAGGAATTCTACGAGGAGCATTGCATCGATCTTCGCCTGGGCCGCCGGGTCGCCGCCATCGACCGGGCGGAGCGCAAGGTGCTGCTTTCCGACGGTTCGTCGCTGCCCTATGCCCGGCTGGTGCTGGCGACGGGAGCAATGCCACGGCGGTTGCCGGCGGAGGTCGGCGGCAATCTCGCCGGCATCTATCCCGTCCGGACGCTGGCCGATATCGATGCCGTCGGGCCGGAATTCCGTGAAGGCCGGCACGTACTGGTCGTCGGCGGCGGCTATATCGGCCTCGAGGTCGCCGCTGCCGCGGCAAAGCGGGGACTGCGGGTGACCGTGGTGGAGGCGGCGCCGCGCATCCTGCAGCGGGTCGCCTGTCCGGAGACTTCCGCCCATTTTCGTGCAGTGCATCTTGCTCATGGCGTCGAGATTCGCGAGGCAACGGGCCTTTCCTCTCTGGCGGGGGACGGCCGGGTACGGACGGCGCGGCTGACGGATGGTGCGGAACTGGCTGTCGACTTCGTCATTGCCGGGATCGGCATCGTGCCGGACACCAGCCTGGCTGAAGCCGCGGGACTGGCGATCGAGAACGGCATCCGTGTCGATTCATGGTGCCGCACTTCGGATCCGTTCATCCTTGCCGCCGGAGACTGCGCCTCCTTCCCCTGGAAGGGTGGCCGGATCCGGCTGGAAAGCGTCGGCAACGCCATCGACCAGGGCGAGACGGTGGCCCGCACCATCGCCGGCGAACCTCATGAATACCGCCCGGTTCCGTGGTTCTGGTCCAATCAGTTCGAAAGCCGGCTGCAGATTGCCGGCCTGTGCAACGGCTACGACCGGGTGGTCGCGCGGGGCGACGGCAAGGCGCCGGTGTCTTTCTGGTACTATGCCGGAAACGAGCTGGTGGCGGTCGACGCGATCAACGATTCGCGCGCCTACATGGTTGCGAGGCGATTGCTCGAGGCCGGACAGTCGCCATTGCCGGAACAGGTGGCGGATCCGCATACTGACCTGAAATCGCTGCTGTCCGGATGAAGTCCGGCGAGAAGCCCGAGGGAGCCACCGGATCGAAGAAATGTGGCCGCGACAGGTGCAGACGGCGCATTCCACCGTCATCGTGCTGGCGATTGCCGCCGGACTGGCGCTCTCGGCGTGGCTGGCATTTCGATTTCTGCTTGCGGAGGAGGAAGATTCCGGCTTCCTGCGCTGGCGCGACCCCGCCGAGATAGCAGCAGGGGAGCAGCTTTACCGGGCAAGTTGCGCCGGTTGTCACGGCATTCCGGGTCTATCGAAGCCCGTCGCACAGCCTGGGCAGCGGATCGTGCCGTCCTCGCATGACGAGGAAGGTCACACCTGGCAGCACCCGGATTTCGCGCTTTTCCGCCTTGTTCGCGACGGCGAGGCCGTCGCCAATTGCGACCCGGTCGATGCCGAGCTGATGCCGAGATTCCGCGGCGCCGTTTCCGATTCGCAACTGGTGGCGATCCTGTCCTATATCAAGTCGACCTGGCCGGAGGAAATCCGCGCCCATCATGACCGGGTCAACAGGATGTATGCGCCCTACAACGCCGCGACGCGCGCGCTGCTTGACCGGGAGTAGCGAGGTCAGAAGCTGCCGCCGGTACGGAAGCCGCCTCCGGTGCGGCTGCCTCCGGAACGGCGCGGCCCGCCGCCGAATCCGCCCGGTCGCGGAAAGCCGGATCCGGCACGGCCGGGACGGTAACCGCTGCGCAGGGCGTCCCTCAACTCGCGCGACGACAGCACTCCGCCGATGATGCCGCCAAGTATGTCGCCGATCAGCTTCTCATTGATGAACCCGCCGCCCTGACGCTCATAGCCCGCCTGGCGGAACTCCTCGCGGGTCCGCTCCAGTTCCGCGCGCTTGCGCGTGAGCTCGAGCATGGTCCGGCGCGCCTCTTCGGCCTCGCGATTCCATCTTTCCAGTTCGGCCGCGATCTCCTGCAGGCGCCGGACAATCCTTTCGTCTTCCTCGGTCGGTGTCTGCAACGCCTCACGCATGAGCTCGCGCAGATCCTCGCGCTGCAGCGAGGCGGCCAGTTCCTCCAGCGCCCCGGCTAGGCCACGCTCGCCCTCCTCGCCGAGCAGTCCCTGCCGCTCGCTGTCGATTTCATGCAGCTGCGCCTCGAGGGCCGCGATCCGCTCCTCCGCCGCATCGAGGTCCCGTTCCGCATTCTCCTGCGCCGCTTCGAGCGGCTTTATTCCAGCGTTCTCCAACGCGGCGCGCTCGAGCCGGACGAGCTTCTCCTCTTCCTCGGCAGCCTCCGTCTTGAGGCGGTCGGCATGCTCGCGCAGGCGTTTCGGAATCTCTGTCAGGGAGAAATAGTTGCGGCGCGCCGGTTCGAAATTGATCACGCGCGCGACAAAGCCGTCGCCGAAGCGGGCCAGAGGGCCGCCGCGATAGCGGGAGGTACCGTAACCGCGCTCCCACAGATAGACGAACAACCGGTCGGCGAGATAGGGCCGGGACTTCTCGTCTCGGTCGGATTCCGCCCGCTGCGCCTTTTCCTCGGCAGCTGCGGCGCGCGCCTCGGCGCCGGACAGCCGTGCCGATTGCGCCTGCCACTCCAGATCGTCGGCGAGCCGGGCCTGGGTCGCCTCGACAAGCGCGGAAATCGCCTCGGCGGCCTGCCGCACCGCATCCGACCGCTTCGCCCGGTCTTCCGTCGCCGCGGCAATCTCCGACCTCAGCTCCTCGCGCCGCTTGGCCAGTTCCTCCAGTCGTTGCCGCTGCCGTTCGATCGCGGCAAGCGCCTTGCTCTCGGCCTCGTCGAGGCGGCCGATCACCGGCTCCCGGGCAAGCGAGTCCAGCCGGATCCGGGCGAGCGCCCGGAACAGCTCGGCCTGCTCCTGGCGCAGCCGCGTGATCTCGCGCGCCGCGCCTTCCATCAGGGCGTCGAGCCGGTCCTCGTCCTGCCGCAGGCGAAGCCCCGCCTGCTCGATGGATCTGAAGGCTTCCTGAGCGCTGAGCATGGTCAGCCTACCACTCCGTGATCGCGCCGCCGGAGACCTTCATCCGAAAGACCGGCTCCAGCGTTCCGCGCGGCTTGTACCCCAACACATTGTTCTGGATGATGCCGTCATCGCTCTTGTCGGCGGCGACGGCGTCATATGTCGCCTTCGGCACGCGGATCCCCCATTTCGTCACCGTATGCGTCTTGCCGTCCTCCTCGCTCGTCACCGGCATGGAAAGCACCTGGCCATCCGGCGTCACCGCCTCGACAATCAGATAATAGTTGCGCGCATCCTCATTGATATCGGGAATGCGATAGACCCCGGACGGCTCGCCCGGCCGCGACACGATACGCAGGTCGTAGGCCTGCACCAGCTCGGCGCGGACCCGTTCCAGTCCGGCAACGGCATGGCGCGCGCCGCCGGCATCGCCACGCGCCAGCGCCGCGGCAGCGTCGGCGCGCAGCCGGGCGACGAGGTTGCGGGCCTCGTCCGAACTTGCCTCGGCCAGCGCTGCCTCTGCCGCCTGCTCGACTTGCCGCGGCAGGGTTTCGGTCAGCTCGATGCGGGCGGCTTCGGCCTGTCGCTGCCGCTCCGCCGCCTGCCAGTAGCTCCAGCCGGCCCACAGGGCCAGAAGCAAGGCAAGGACGCCCAGCGCCTTGCCGATGGCGCCGCGCCGGATCCACAGTCCCGCCAGAGTGCGTCCGATGCCCGGCGGCGTCGGCTCATAGGTGAAACGCGATTCCTTCAGCGCCCGGATCCCCTCGTCGAGGATCCGGTCGGGGACGGTCAGCCCCTGACTCTCATAGAGCCGGCGCAGCCTTTCCCTGAGTGCCTCGTCGCGCCCGTCCTGCTCGAGCTCCTTCAGGGCAACGGCTTCCTGGTGGCGCAACGTGTCGACCACGTCCATCGCCAGCATCAGTTCGTCCAGGACGGGCGCGGCGGAGGTTTCGTCAGCCACGGGATCGGCCATGAAAACCCCCGGCTTTCCCGGCTCAGCCTTCGAGCACCAGGGCGTTCCCACGCTCGGCCAGGCGCGCGATCCGGCGCTTGCCATCCTCGACGGCGTTGCGGATTTCCTCGCTGTTCTTCGTCGAGAGGTCGCGCATCTCGGCAATGATCTCGACGGAACGCTCCTGGAAACTGACGACGCTGTCGACCAGCTTCTTCACCGCGTCGGCGCGGATCGTCGGGCCATAGCCGGCCTTCAGCGCCTCTTCCTGCACCTTGCCGCCGATCTCGGCCAGCACCTCCAGGGAGCGGGAGACGCCTTCCTTCATTTCGTTCAGGGTCTGTGTCGCCTCGTGCAGGCCGAACAGGCCGGTAAAGGATGCCTTGAGGGCCGTCAGCACCGATTCATTGGTCGAGAAGAAGGACACAGCCTGCTGGTAAACCCTTTCCTTGGCATTGGTGGTCTGCATCAGCCGCGCCATCACCACTTCCGAGGTGTTGTAGCTGATGGTCATGTTGTCGGCGAGGTCCTTGGCGATCTGGTAGCGGCTCTCCTCGTTCTGGACGCGGCGCACATGTTCGTCGCGCACCAGCTCCAGCCTGGCCCGTTCCGCCATTTCCCCGCCTTGCGGGAAAGCGGCGACTGCATCCGACGCCGCCTTCAGGCCTGCCTGCGCATCCTTGAGCTTCGCCTCGGCGGCTGCGAGGATCTCCAGCGCCGCGACCTCGCCATGCTTCAGCGCGCCGCGGAAGTCACGATAGGCGTCGAGGATCGTCTGCTCGCGCTCGATATTCGCCTTGGTATCGCGCGAGACATCGAGATAGGTCTGCTTGATCTTGTCGAACCGGTCGGCAATGTCGCCGCGCGAGATCTTCATCCAGACATTCGTCGCCCGTTCGAACAGGTCGATCTTGCCGTCCTCGAGCTGGTCGACCATGCTCTTGGCGTCATCGCGGATCGAATCGAACGCCTTGGCGATCTCCTCGTAGCGCTGGGCGACCGACATCTGCGCTACCTGCTCGCGCACCACCTCGTTGAACACGCTCATCTGCTGCAGGGTGCGGGTGATGATGGCGATCTTGTCCGGCTCGATGTCGGCGATCTTTTCCAGCAAGCCGACGATCGGCGCTTCCTCGCTCTTCTCGGGCACCAGACCGAGATCGCGCAGCCGGCCCATCGCCTGATCGAGATATTGCAGCGGAGTCTTTACAGCAACCTCACTCATTCCAGTTCCTTTCGGCCCGACAACCTCTCCATCTTCCAATCCTGATGGAAACGCAGCCACCGCGCAAGCATTCGGCATGCGAATCGACTGATTCGACTTTCCTACCACGGTGCATGAAACATGGCCTTGGCCAGAACCACGATGGCGACGACATGCGCGAAGACGCTATAGTGCACGAATCGCGCCCGGCGCGAGGTGAGCCGCCCCTGCCTGCCGAGAGTGACCGCGGTGACGAAATGACCCAGCACGCTGAGCGCAAGCAGGATCTTGAGCGACAGCAATGTCGCGAAGCCGCTGGCAAGCGGCCGCGCCAGCAGGTCGCGATAGTTCCAGGCCAGGCCGATGCCGGCGAAATAGAGAATGCCGATCACCAGCGGCATGAGCTGGCGGGCGCGCCTGCCCACCGCGCTCTCGACCTCCCTGGCGGCGTCGCGGCTCACATCGCCGCGGATCCGCTCCAGGATCAGCACCTCGAAGAACACGGTGCCGGCGAAGAAGATGGCTGCGAGGAGATGCAGCACATTCAGCAGAAAGTAATTCATCTTGCAGTGCCAGTCCTCCCGCTTCGCGATGAGCAGCAGGGAAAGTCATGCTGCGGACCTTCTCTGAAAGCGTCAAGCGGGGTTTGCGAATCACATGGTTCATTCCACAATCGACCGGTGAGTTGATTCGCCGTCGCCGGTCGACAAGCTCGCTCAATGATTGTTTCAGGTGTGTCGTTTTCTGTGAAGTATTATCTT
>CAYLSN010000049.1:0-13203 GCA_964386015.1 uncultured Rhizobiaceae bacterium
GGATATGCGTCATGGCAATGATGGTGCCGGTCTGGTTGTAGACCAGGGAAAGCCGGTTCTCGTCGGCAATGATTCCGAGCGCGACCAGCGTGCTGTTGATCACGCCCTGTCCCTGCAGGATGGCAATCCAGGCCGTCGTCCGCACCAGCAGCGAGGTCCAGAAGGGCAGCAGCACCATGATCATCAGCAGATTGGAATAGCGCAGCGGCAGGGTCGCGAGCAGGTGCGCCACCGGATAGCCGAGCAGCAGGCACAATCCGGTGATCAGCACCGAAAGCAAGAGGGTACGGGCGAACAGGGCGAGGTAGATGCGCCGATCCTCCGGCGCCGGCACGATCCTGCCATTCTCGTCGCGTGTCCTGTCCAGCGCCGCGAGATAGAAATTGACCGTGTAGGGCGCCGAGACGTTGCGCATGGTCGTCCACAATTCTTCCGACGCCCAGCGCCGGTCGAGGGCGGGGAGGCTTTCGGAGAATGGCGGCTCGAGGGTGCTCACCCGCCTTCCGGCCGAAGTGAACAGCGACCGCGTGCCGGACAGTTCGTAGTTGACCCGCGTGCCGACAATGCCGATGGTGCGCTCGCCGGCGGCGCGGACGAGATCGCGGACCAGCGCCGCATAGGCTTCCTCGTCCGGCCCGGTTCCCGGCGGGTTGGCCGCGAACCATGCCGTCACTTCCGGCATATTGGCGGAGAAAGCGGCATTGTAGACCGACCGGTACAGCATCTGCCCGATCGGGATGACGAAAGTGACCACGACGAAGGCGAGCAACGGCAGGACGAGCAGGAATGCCCGGCGCCGCGCCCGCTGCTGCGAGCGGAGCAGCGCCTGCTTGAGTTCCCGTCTGTCGAAACCTGTCCGTTCGGTCCCGGTCATGTTTTCCTGCCTGTGAGACGGCGCGGACATCTGGCCCGCGCCGTCAATGCGGGCCGGATCAGTTCGCTGCCAGCCAGGCGTTGAAGCGCTCGCTCAGCTCGATGTCATAGTCGGCCCAGAATTCGACCGACGTCGTCAGCGAGCCGTCGAGATATTGCGGCGCGGTCGGCAGGTGGTCCTTCATCTCGGTCTTGCCGTCCTTGAACGTGCCGACAAGCGCCATGGACGACTTGCGGGCCGGGCCATAGGAGATGTACCGGGCCTGATCGGCGAGTCGCTGCGTGTCCGTGGCGAACTTGATGAACTCCCAGGCCGCATCCTTGTTGGGCGCACCCTTGGGAATCACATAGAGGTTGAAGTCGAGGATCTGCCGGTCCCAGAGAATCTGGAAGGGCTGGTTCTCCTCGATCGCGGCGTTGAAGATGCGGCCATTATAAGCCGTGGTCATGGTGACCTCGCCATCGGCCAGGAGCTGCGGCGGCTGGGCTCCGGCCTCCCACCAGACG
This sequence comes from uncultured Rhizobiaceae bacterium, assembly GCA_964386015.1. Lineage (GTDB taxonomy): Bacteria > Pseudomonadota > Alphaproteobacteria > Rhizobiales > Rhizobiaceae > CAYLGY01. The sequence continues at coordinate 1,381 of CAYLSN010000049.1, forward strand.
ATCTCGGACTTGATCGTGTCGAGCTTCGCCAGCGCCCGGTCCATGCCTTCCGGCGTGCCGAGCACGTCATACAGTTCGTCCGGCGAAACGCCATCCGCCATCAGCGCCAGTTCCAGCGTCAGCTTGGCGCTCTTGCGCAGGCCGCGCTTGCCCGGGAACTTCTGCAGGTCGAAAAAGTCCTCGATCTTCTCGACGCCCTTCGTCTTCTCGCCATTATAGGCAATGACGGTCGAATAGACGATGGTCGCCACGCCGCAATCGTACAGCCCGCCATCGACGAAGTCCTCGCGCGCCGGGGTGCCGTCCGGCGCCGGCGGAAGCTCGTCCAGCGGCAGCACCTCCAGCGCCCCTTCGTCGCACAGGCGCAGCAGGTCCGATGGCTCGAGGTCGGCGACGTCGACTGTCACATTGCCCGCCTCGACCTGGGCCTTGAGCGGAATCGCGGGATTATCCGCGTCCACCGAGATGATTCTCACCCCGGTCTGGGCCTGGTAGGGCTTGTGATAGGCTTCCATCTGGCTCGCCGCATAGGCGCCGCCAAAGGACATGACCGTGATCTCCTGCGCGTTCGCGGCAAGGCCGGTAGCGCAGAGAGCAGTGGTCAGGATCAGCAATCTCTTCATGAAGTCCTCCCTGGGGTTGAAGATTGCAGGCTTACAACGGTTCGAGCGCGCGCGCATCCTGCCGTGCCCAGCCGATGCGGATCTTCTCGCCCGGCTGCAGACGCCTTCTGCCGCGCGCGTTGCGATTCTTGACAATGAAGTCCTGTGTCCCGGCAACGGCAAGCCGCGTACGGAACACGTCACCCATGTAGATGAATTCGAGCACTTCGGCCTCGACCGCATGGCCTTCGCCGGTCAGGCTCTCGTCCGGCTCGATCTCGACCCGTTCCGGTCGAATCGATACCAGTGTCGGCTTGCCGGGCTCGCGAACATTGACCGCGGTGGCTTCGATCAGCGTGCCGTCCTGCAGGCGGACAAGGGCGCGGTCGCCCTCGATCCTCTCCACAGTGCCGCGCAGGCGGTTGTTCTCGCCGATGAAGCCCGCGACGAAGCTGTTGAGCGGCCGCTCGTACAGCTCGTCCGGGGCGGCGAGCTGCTGGATCCGGCCGTCATTGAATACCGCGACCCGATCCGACATGGTCAGGGCCTCGCCCTGATCGTGGGTGACATAGACGACGGTGATGCCGAGCCGTTGGTGCAGGTGCTTGATCTCGAACTGCATGTGCTCGCGCAACTGCTTGTCGAGGGCGCCCAGCGGCTCGTCCATCAGCACGAGCTGCGGCTCGAAGACCAGGGCGCGCGCCAGCGCGATGCGCTGCTGCTGCCCGCCGGAGAGCTGCGACGGCCGCCGCCCGGCAAATCCCCCCATCTGCACCATTTCCAGCGCCCGCCGGATCTTCTCCTCGCGCTCGGCCTTGCCGATCTTGCGGACCTCGAGCGGAAAGGCGAGGTTCTCGCCCACCGTCATGTGCGGGAACAGCGCATAATTCTGGAAAACCATGCCGATGCCGCGCTTGTGCGGTGGCACCAGATTGATCGGCCTGCCGTCCAGCAGGATCTCGCCGCTCGTCGGCGTCTCGAATCCGGCCAGCATCATCAGGGTGGTGGTCTTGCCCGACCCGGATGGTCCCAGCAGGGTGAGGAATTCGCCCCTGGCAATGTCCAGATTCAGGTCACGAACGACGAGCGTCTCGCCATCGTAACTCTTCTGCACATGTTCGAACGCAACGAACCTGCTATCCTCCAGGCGCACGGTCCTCCCCCTGGTACGGCAATCCCGATCATGGCCTCAAGGGCCGGCTGCGGTCGGGCGCCGGCACTCCCCTTTGCCCGCCGTCCTTTCCCGGTTGTTTATCAGAGGATTCAGCCACTGCGCAATCGGCCCGATTGTCGCTTCGCATCGTTATCCAGCCCGGGCTACATCCGCATGCGCTCGGCCTGTGGATCATACAGGGGCCTGAGGGAGGCTTCGGCCGGGAAGCGTTCGCCCGCGATCTCGATTTCATAGCGGGAGGCAAGGACCTCTCCGGCACTTTCCCCGGGACAGGGGACATAGCCGAGCGCGATGGCGCCGCCGAGGTGGTGGCCGTAATTGCCGGAGGTCACGGTGCCGACGATGCTGCCGTCGCGCACGATGGCTTCATTGTGGAACAGCATCGGTTCCGGATCCGTGAGCCGGACCTGCAGGAGGCGCCGTTGCAGACCCTCTTCCTGTCTGCGCAGCACGGCGTCGCGTCCGATGAAATCGGCCTTGCCGGTTTTCACCGCGAAGCCGAGGCCCGCCTCGAGGACGTGATCCTCGTCGGTGATGTCGTGACCGAAATGCCGGAAGGCCTTCTCGATCCGGCAGGAATCCAGGGCGTGCAGGCCGCACAGCTTCAGGCCGTGCCCGCGCCCCGCCTCCTCCAGTGCCTCGAAGACATGCGCGGCCTGGTCGGAAGAAACGTAGATCTCCCAGCCGAGCTCGCCGACATAGGAAATGCGGTGGGCGCGGGCCAGTCCCATGCCGATCTCGATTTCCCGCATCGTGCCGAAAGGAAAGGCCTCGCTGGAGAAGTCGTCCGGACTGGCGGCGCGGAGGACGTCGCGCGCCTTCGGTCCCATCAGGGCCAGCACCGCCTCCCCCGCGGTGACATCGGTGATGACGACGAACTCCCCATCCAGCACGTGCCGGCGCAGCCAGGCAAGATCGCGCTGCAGGGTCGCCCCCGGCACCACGGCGAGAAAGGCGGTTTCCGCAAGGCGCGTCACCGTCAGATCGCATTCTATGCCGCCGCGCCGGTTCAGCATCTGCGTATAGACGATGCGGCCCGCAGCGACGTCGACATCATTGGCGCAGACCCGCTGCAGCAGGGCCAGCGCATCCCGGCCTTCGATCCGGATCTTGCCGAACGAACTCATGTCGAACAGGCCGACGCCCCGGCGCACCGCCAGATGCTCCTCGCGCTGGTTGTCGAACCAGTTCTGGCGCTTCCAGGAATAGCGGTATTCGCGCTCCTGCCCTTCCCGGGCGAACCAGTTCGCCCGCTCCCAGCCGGCGAGTTCGCCGAAGACGGCGCCACGCGCCTTCAGGTGCTCGTGCAGGGGCGAGCGCCGGACCCCGCGCGCAGTTTCGACCTGGCGCCAGGGATAGTGATCGGCATAGAGCAGGCCGAGCGTCTCGCTGACCCGCTCACGCAGATAGCGCCGGTTGCGCTGGAAGGGCTGCGCCCGCCGGATGTCGACTTCCCAGAGGTCGAACGGCGGCTCGCCGTCATGCATCCACTGGGCGAGCGCCATCCCGGCGCCGCCCGACGAGAGGATGCCGATCGAATTATACCCGGCCGCTACCCAATACCCCTTCAGCTCAGGCGATTCGCCGAGATGGTAGCGATCGTCCGGCGTGAAGCTTTCCGGACCATTGAAGAAGGTATGGATCCCGGCCGTGGCGAGCAGCGGGACACGCCGAACCGCCTTTTCGAGGATCGGCTCGAAATGCGCGAAATCCTCCGGCAGCTGGTCGAAGCAGAAATCCTCGGGAATGCCGTCCATGCCCCATGGCTTCGCCCTCGGTTCGAAGGCGCCGAGCATCAGCTTGCCGGCATCTTCCTTGTAGTAGGCGCATTCGTCCGGCACGCGCAGCACGGGCAGGCGCCCGAGACCCGGGATCGGTTCGGTAACGATGTAGAAGTGCTCGCAGGCATGCAGCGGCAGGGTCACGCCGGCGGCGGCGGCGAGGTCGCGGGCCCACATGCCGCCGCAATTGACGACCGCCTCCGCCGCGATGGCGCCTTGTTCGCCGCCGGCGGTCCAGCGGACTCCCGTCACCCGTCCGTCCTTCTGCAGCACGGACGTCACCTTCACATTCTCGAACAGCTGCGCGCCCTTCTGCCTGGCCCCCTTCGCCAGCGCCATGGCGATGTTGGCGGGATCGCACTGGCCGTCGCCGGGAATATGCACCGCCCCGGCAATGTCGGAAGTCTCGAGGTGCGGATACAGCTCCTTCACCTCCGCCGGCGAGATCTCGTGCACTTCGACGCCGAGCGCCCGCGCCAGGGTCGCCTGGCGATACAGTTCCTCCCTGCGGTCCGCGGTCAGCGCCACGGAGATCGAACCGTTCCTGCGCATGCCGGTGGCGATACCGGTCTCTGCCTCCAGCCGGACATAGAGCTCGGCCGAATATTTCGCGAGCCGCGTCATGTTGCGCGTGCCGCGCAATTGCGCGATCAGTCCGGCGGCATGCCAGGTGGTGCCGGAAGTCAGCTTCTGGCGCTCCAGCAGGACAATGTCCTTCCATCCGAGCTGCGCCAGGTGATAGGCGACGGAGCAGCCGGACACGCCGCCACCGATGATGACGACGCGAGCCTGTTCGGGAATCGCATTCATGAGTTTCTCCACCTCCCAGCCCGGCAGACTTTGCCTCGCACGGGCAGACACTGCAATATGGCGAATGCGCCCGCGCCGCCGCAATGATTGGCGAAATGCCGGAGGATTCCGCAATGACGGCCGCGAAGGTCCGGCCGGCCGCCAGGCCCGATTCTGGCGGCAAGTCCAACATGCCTCTTGCGCCCCGCGCCCCTTCGCGGTTTGAATGAGGCGGGAGACAGATCAGAAAAAGGGGAGGAGCATGATGACCGGTCTCAGATTCCTGGTGGCAGCCACCGCATTGGTTGCCGGCAGCGCCACTGCCGCGCTCGCGGAGAAGTGGGACATGCCCATGGCCTATCCGGCCACCAATTTCCATTCGGAGAACGCGGTCGGCTTTGCGCAATGCGTCGCCAACGCCACCAATAACGGGATCGAGATCGTCATTCACGCCGGCGGGTCGCTGTTCGGCGGCAATGACATCAAGCGCGCCGTGCAAACCGGCCAGGCCCCGATCGGCGAGCGGCTGATTTCTGCCCATGCCAACGAGAATCCGCTCTATGGCATCGATTCGATTCCGTTCCTCGCCACGTCCTTCGACGCGTCGGAAAAGCTCTGGGCAGCGGCCCGTCCGCATCTGGAAGAGGCGCTGGCCGGGGAGAACCTGGTCTATGTCTATGCGGTGCCATGGCCGGCCCAGGGGCTGTACATGAACCGCGAGGTGAACAGCGTTGCCGATCTCGCCGGCGTCAAGTTCCGCGCCTACAATGCGGCGACGGCGCGCATCGCCGAGCTTGCCGGCATGGCGCCGGTGCAGATCGAGGCGGCGGAGCTTACCCAGGCCCTGTCCACCGGCGTCGTGGAGAGCTTCATTTCCTCCGGCGCGACGGGCGTCGACTCCAAGGTCTGGGAGCAATTGTCGCATTTCTACGACGTGCAGGCCTGGCTGCCGCGCAATCTCGTCTTCATCAACAAGGATATCTGGGACGGGCTCGACGAAGCGACGCAGGCGGCGATCCGTACCTGCGGCGAGGAAGCCGCCGCCAACGGGCTGGCGAAGGTGAAGGAACTCGCCGGCGGCTATCTGAAGACGCTGGCGGATAACGGCATGACGGTTTCGGCGCCGAGCGAGGAACTGGCGGCCGGGTTCGCGGCCTTCGGCGAAACCATGACCGAAGAGTGGCTGGCGAGCGCCGGCGAGGCCGGCAAGGCGGTGATCGACGCCTACCGCGCCGATTGATCCAGGCGAGGCGGCCGGGCGGGGGAGTGCCCGGCTGCCTCCGGAAAACTTCGGGAGCTTTTCGTGCACGGCGCCTTTCGCATTCTCCGCCGAGGCCTGGACTTTCTCTACGATCTGGCCGGCTGGCTGGCCGCCGCCTGCCTGGTGGCGATTCTCGCAGTCATTGCCGCGCAGGTCGCAGCGCGCTGGGCCGGCATTCCCTTCCGCGGATCGAGCGAGTATGCCGGCTATTTCATGGCGGCCGCATCCTTCCTCGCCTTTGCGCATACGCTGAACCGGGGCGCGCATATCCGTGTCGGCCTGCTGCTGAACCTGCTCGGCAAATGGCGGGCCTGGGGCGAAGTGTGGGCGGCAGCGATCTCCGCCGCCGCCGCGACCTATCTGGCCTGGTACGCGGTCAAACTGGTCTACTGGTCATGGCGCCTGAAGGATGTCAGTCAGGGCCAGGATGCGACGCCGCTCTGGATCGTCCAGGTCCCCGTTGCCATCGGCGCCATGCTGCTGGCCCTGTGCCTGATCGACAATCTCGTCTGCCTGCTCCTCACCGGGAGGGACAATATCCGCACCGATCTTCCCGACACGTCCCGAGCCGAGTAAGCCGATGGAGCCCTTCACCGCCATCGCGATTTTCCTCTTCGTCCTGTTCCTGCTGCTCGGAACGGGCGTCTGGATCGGCCTAGCGCTGCTCGGCGTCGCGTGGGTGGGGATGGAGCTGTTCACCAACCGGCCGGCCGGCGATGCGATGATGACGGTCGTCTGGCGCGCCTCCTCCTCATGGACGCTGACGGCGCTGCCCATGTTCATCTGGATGGGCGAAATCCTCTACCGCACACGTCTCTCCGAAGACATGTTCCGGGGCCTGTCGCCGTGGATGGGCCGCCTGCCGGGCGGACTATTGCATACCAACATTGCCGGCTGCACCATCTTTGCCGCCGTTTCCGGTTCGTCGGCGGCGACGCTGACCACGGTCGGCAAGATGACCATCCCCGAGCTGCGCAGCCGCAACTACCCGGAAAAGCTGACCATCGGCACGCTGGCCGGAGCGGCGACGCTGGGCCTGATGATTCCGCCCTCGCTGACACTGATCGTCTATGGCGTGGCCATCAACGAATCGATCACCCGCCTGTTCATTGCCGGAATCCTGCCCGGCCTGGTGCTCGCCCTGCTGTTCACCGCCTATGCCGGAGCCGCGGCAAGCCTGTCGCGCGACTATCGGCCCGTCCAGGATCCGCCGTTCTCCTTGCGGGAAAAGCTGGTGCGGTCGCGGCATCTGATTCCGGTAGTGCTGCTGATCCTGGCCGTGATCGGCTCCATGTATACGGGCGTCGCGACCGCCACCGAGGCGGCTGCGATCGGCGTGATCGGCTCGCTCGTCCTTGCCATGAGCCAGAGATCGCTGACGCCGCGAAACTTCCTCGACAGCCTGATGGGGGCAACCCGCACTTCGGCGATGATCGCGCTGATCCTCGCCGGCGCCGCCTTCCTGTCGCTGTCGATGGGATTTACCGGCCTGCCGAGGGCGCTGGCGCAATGGATCGCATCCATGGAACTGTCGCGGTTCGAATTGCTGATGGTGCTGCTGGTCTTCTATATCGTGCTCGGCTGCTTCCTTGACGGAATCTCTGTCGTCGTGCTGACCATTGCCATTGTCGAGCCGATGATTCGCCAGGCCGGGATCGACATCATCTGGTTCGGGATCTTCATCGTGGTTGTGGTGGAAATGGCGCAGATCACGCCGCCGATCGGGTTCAACCTGTTCGTACTGCAGGGCATGACGGGCAGGAGCATGAGCTTCATCGCCCAGTCGGCGCTGCCGATGTTCCTGATCATGCTGGCCATGGTCTTCATCCTTATCGCATTTCCGGAGCTGGCAACCTGGCTGCCAGAAAACATGCGTCAGGCCGGGCGGTAGCGTGAACGCCCTGCTGGTCCAGGCCGCGCGGCATGGCCGCCTGCTGATGATCCTCGGCCTCGTCGCGGGGATCGGACTGCCGGAGCTCGCCCTGACCCTGAAGCCATGGATCGGCGCAATGATTGCCGGGCTGATCTTTCTCTCGGCACTGCGCATCGGCCCGCGTCAGGCACTGGGCGCCGCCCGGGACGTCGGATCCTATTTCGGCATTGCCCTGCTGTTCCAGCTTCTGCTGCCGCTGGCCCTGACCCTGCTGTTTCTCGGCGCCGGCTGGACCGGGACGCTGGCGACGGCGCTGATCCTTGCCACCGCCGCCTCGCCGATCTCCGGCAGTCCCAACCTTGCCATGATGACCGGGCACGACCCGGCGCCCGCCCTGCGGCTGGTCATCATCGGCACGGCGTCCCTGCCGCTGACGGTCCTGCCGGTCTTCCTCCTGCTGCCGGAGCTCGGAGATCCCGCCGTCGTGCTTCTTGCCGCCGCACGCCTGCTGCTGATCATCATCGCGGCGGCGGTTCCCGCCTTCGTGCTGCATGCGTGGTTCATGCGAAACCAGCCGCCCGGCGCCATCGTCGCCATTGACGGCATCTCGGCGATCGCGCTCGGCGTGATCGTCATCGGCCTGATGTCGGCGGTGGGGCCCGCCATCCGCTCGGATCCGGCCGGCCTGCTGCTCAACCTCGCCATGGCCTTTCTGATCAATTTCGCGCTGCAGATCCTCGTGGCGCTGGTCCTGAGCGGCCGGGGCAGGAATCGCATTGCCGTGCCGCTCGCCATCGTCGCCGGCAACCGCAACATGGCGCTGTTCCTTTCGGCGCTGCCGCTCTCCGTCATGGATCCGCTGCTGCTCTTCATCGGCTGCTACCAGGTGCCGATGTATCTGACGCCGCTCCTGCTCGGCCGGCTGTACCGCCGCATCGGCGGAGACCGTCCGTAGCCGGAATCAGCCGTGCAGCGGCGCGTCGAGCGCGGCAAGCGCGGCTTCCTGGAACGCTTCGCCGAGGGTCGGATGCGCATGGATTGTTCCGGCAATGTCCTCGAGCCTTGCGCCCATCTCGACCGCCAGGCCGAAGGCCGCGGCGAGTTCCGACACCCCGTGGCCGACTGCCTGGATACCCAGCACCAGATGATTGTCGGCCCGCGCGACCACCCGGACGAAGCCGGCTTCAGCCTGCCTAGTCATGGCGCGGCCATTGGCGCGGAAGGCGAATCGTCCGGTCTTGAGCTCGCGACCCTCTTGCCGTGCCTCCTCCGGCGAGAGGCCGACGCTGACCAGCTCCGGATCGGTGAAGCAGATCGCCGGGATCGCCCGCTTGTCCCAGGCGCGGCGATGGCCAGCGACGATCTCCGCGACCATGATGCCCTGCGCCATCGCCCGGTGCGCCAGCATCGGCTCGCCGGTGACATCGCCGATGGCATGGATGCCGCGCATCGAGGTCCGGCACTGATCGTCGATGCGGATGAAGCTCCCGTCCATGTCGAGGTCGATTTCCTCGAGACCGAAGCCCTGCGTCAGCGGGCGACGCCCGATCGTGACGAGCACCTTCTCGGCCGCCACCCGCCGGTCGCCGGCGCCGGTCCCGACCAGCAGCGCATCCCCGGCCGGGGTTTTGCCGCGCAGCCTGGCGGCTGTAACGACCTCGATGCCGAGTTCATCGAGCCTGGCGGCGACGGGGCGCGTCAGCTCGGCGTCATATTGCGGCAGGATCCGTTCCGCCGCCTCGATGACGGTCACCCGCGATCCCAGCCTGGCGTAGGCGGTGCCCAGTTCCAGGCCGATATAGCCGCCGCCGATCACCGCGAGCGAAGCGGGCACGCGGGTCAGCGCCAGCGCTCCGATGGAGGACAGGACGTCGCCGTCGAACGGCAGGGATGGCAGCTCCGCCGGCACCGAGCCGGTGGCAATGACGATGGTGCGGGCGCGCACGAGCTGCGGCCCGGTTTCGGTGGCAACTTCGACGGTCTTGCCGTCCCTGAAACGAGCCGCCCCATGAATCGACTTCACCCCTGCCCGCTTGAGCAGTCCGGCGACGCCATGATTGAGGCGGTCGACAATGCCGTCCTTCCATTCCATGGTGCGGGCGAGATCGAGCGACGGCGCTGCGGCGGAAATTCCCAGCGGCGATGCGGAGCGCGACAGGGCCACGGCCCGCTCGAACTCCTCCGCAGCGTGGATGATCGCCTTGGACGGGATGCAGCCGACATTGAGGCAGGTGCCGCCCAGCCTGTGCTTCTCGACGATGACCGTGTCGATCCCGAGCTGGCCGGCGCGGATGGCGCAGCTGTAGCCGCCGGGGCCGGCGCCGATGATGAGCAGGGTGCAGGAAATCTCGTTCATGGCTCAGCCGTCGATGAAGATCGTTGCCGGCGACTCCAGCAGGGACCTGAGCTGCTGGATGAAGATGGCGGCGTCCCAGCCATCGATGACCCTGTGATCGAAACTGGAGGAGAGGTTCATCATCTTGCGCGGGACGAAATCCCGCCCGTCCCAATGTGGCCGGACCGCGATCCGGTTGACGCCGATTATGGCCACTTCCGGATGATTGATGACCGGTGTGGTCGCGATTCCGCCCAGGGCGCCAAGCGAAGTCACCGTGATGGTCGAGCCGGAAAGCTCCTCGCGCGATGCGATGCCGGTGCGGGCCGCTTCGGTCAGACGCCCGAGTTCGGCCGCCAGGTCCCACAGGCCGCGGGTCTCGGCATGGCGCAGCACGGGCACGAGCAATCCCGAATCGGTCTGCGTGGCGATGCCGATGTGAATGCCGCCGAAGCGGCGGAGAATGCCGGCCTCGTCATCGTAATGCGCATTCATGCGCGGATGGTCCCGCAGCGCCGCCACCAGGGCGCGCATCAGAAACGGCAGCAGGGTCAGCTTCGGCCGCTGGCCGGCATGGCTGGCATTCAGCCTGGACCGCAGCGCCTCCAGCTCGGTGACGTCGACCTCCTCGACATAGGTGATCGGCACGATGCGGGCATGCGCACGCTCCATGCGCTCGGCGATCCGCCGGCGCAGGCCGATGACGCGGATTTCCTCGACCGTCGCATCGGGCGCCGGCATGGCCGATACCGGCGAGCCCGGGCCGCGGCGCAGGAACTGGTCAAGATCCTCATGCGTGATCCGTCCGGCCGGGCCGGTGCCGCGGAGCTGGCGCAGATCGATGCCGGCTTCGCGCGCGCGCAGACGCACGGCCGGCGAAGCCAGGGGCCGCTCCGGCCGCGGCGCCGGCCCCTCCGTCCTTGCCGGGCGAGGCGGAGGCACTTCTGCCGTTGCCTGACTCTCCGGCGCCGGCCCCTGCGGGGCCTCGGCGGGCGGCTCCATCGCCCGATCCTCCGGCCCCGGCGCGTCGCCCGCCACCTCTAGGCGAATCAGCGGTGCGCCGACCGGGATCCTGTCGCCGACTTCGGCGCCGAGCCACAGCACCTTGCCCCCGGCCGGCGAAGGGATCTCGACCGTCGCCTTGTCGGTCATCACGGCGGCAAGCACGGCGTCCTCGCGCACCGGATCGCCGACGGCGACGTGCCATTCCACCAGTTCGGCCTCGGCGACCCCTTCGCCGACATCGGGCAGCCGAATGACAAGTTCGGCGGTCATGCTTCCTCCATTACCTGGCGCAGCGCCTCGCCGATCCGGGCCGGACCGGGAAAATAGCCCCACTCCTGCGCATGCGGATAGGGCGTGTCCCAGCCCGTCACCCGCACCACCGGCGCCTCCAGGTGAAAGAAGCAATGTTCCTGCACCAGCGCCGCCAGTTCCGCCCCGAAGCCGGAGGTCAGCGTGGCTTCATGCACGACGACGCAGCGGCCGGTCTTCTTCACCGACGCGACGATCGCGTCGAGATCGAGCGGCAGCAGGGTGCGCAGGTCGAGGATCTCGGCATCGATGCCCGTTTCCGCTGCCGCGGCCTGAGCCACATGCACCATGGTGCCGTAGGCCAGTACCGTCACCATGCTTCCCGGGCGGCAGATTTCCGCCTTGCCGAGCGGCACCGTGAAATAGCCTTCGTCGACCTGGGAAAGCTCGTGTCTCGCCCAGGGAGTGACCGGCCGGTCGGGATAGCCGTCGAACGGGCCGTTGTAGAGCCGCTTCGGCTCGAGGAAAATGACCGGGTCCGGGTCCTCGATGGCGGCGATCAGCAACCCCTTGGCATCGCGCGGATTGGAGGGCTGCACCACCTTCAGCCCGGCGACATGGGTGAACAGCGCCTCCGGGCTCTGGCTGTGGGTCTGCCCGCCGAAAATGCCGCCGCCGGTCGGCATGCGGATGACCATCGGGCAGGTGAACTGGCCGTTCGAGCGGTAGCGCAGGCGCGCGGCCTCCGAGACGA
>CAYLSN010000050.1:0-13097 GCA_964386015.1 uncultured Rhizobiaceae bacterium
CGCCGATGCGCATGCAGGTCTCGGTTCCGGGGATGTAGAAGAAGCCGGCGCCATACGCGTCGCAGACGCGAACATATTCAACCGGTTCCGGCTCGGCGATGACGATGGCGTCCGCCGCCTTCGCACCGGTGGCCGCGACGAGAGCCGCAGCTGAGCCGTAAAGCAGGCTCTTGATTTTCATTTCTGACCTCCAGTCAATGTTTCAAACGGGTCTGGGTATTTCGCTGAAGGACAGCAGATCCCTGCCCCATCCCCTCTCTGAAAAAGGACACACTCGCATGCGCCTCCTTCCAAAGCGACAATACAATTGCCGCTGCGGCATTCAACCGATAACGCATCCCTGAACGGCCTCCCTGGACGCGATCCATCGGGCTTGTTGCACAAATGCCACGATTCTGAGGAGCTGGCTGCGACTTGTTAGCCAAGCGTTAACCTTGGGAGGCGGATTCGCCCGCATCCGGGCGACTCAGTGCCGAATCGCCGGATCGCACTGATTCGATCCACGGAGAGCGGGCCTCGTCCGGCCACGCCGACGCATGCCACTGAAATCATGGCGGATTTTCCCCGGACGCCTCCAGCCGGGCAGCAGCCGCTGATGCAACCCGGCACGATTCAGACTGGAGGTCAGAACATGAAGGTAAAGAGCCTGCTTCTTGGCTCCGCGGCGGCACTCGTTGCCAATGCCGCGCACTCGGCAGATGCCATCGTCATCGCCGGGCCCGAGCCGATCGAGTATGTACGTGTCTGCGACGCATATGGCGCCGGCTTCTTCTATATTCCGGGGACGGAGACGTGCCTGCGCATCGGGGGCGAGCTGCGCTTCCAGCTCGGGGCGACCAACGACCACAACGACTACGAAAGTTATTTCTACGAGGGCGAATATACGGAGAACGGCGAGGACACGCCGAACTTTCATGGCTTCACGCATGGCGGCTGGAACACCACGACTCGCGCCCGCGTCTTTCTCGATGCCCGTTCCGAGACCGAATGGGGCACGCTGATCGGCTATGTCCGCATGCAGTTCGACCGCTACAGCGGCGTCGGCGGCAGCGGCTACGACGCCAATGCGAATCACGCCTGGCTGTCGCTCGGCGGCCTGCGCATGGGCTGGTCGGATTCGGCTTTCGATTCGACGCCCAATTCCGGCGCCGGCGCCTTTGGCTCCCATTCCGATTCGTCGCTGCGCTATGGCCGCGGATCGGTAAACTTCATCCAGTACAACTTCACCGGTTCGAACGGCATCTTCGCCACGGTTTCGCTGGAAGACGACAATGCCGGCTCGTGGAGCGGCGATGGCGGCGCCTGGACGCATGACAGCACCAATTACATTCCCGACGTCGTCCTGCGCGCCGGGGTCAATCAGGGCTGGGGCGCGATCTGGGCCGCGGCGGCCTGGGACGAGGACCGCACCACGGACGATTCCGAGGGCCATGACTTCATGCTCGTCGATCCCGAGCAGGTCGGCAAGTCAGGCTGGGCGGCAGTGGTCGGCACGCATGTCAATGTGCCGAACATGCCGGGCTCGTCGCTGCGTGTCCTCGTCTACTACGCGGATAGCGACAATGCCTACAATTCGCATGGCGGCCAGTGGTCGGTGCTGGCTTCCTACGGCCATCAGTTCGCGGCGCAGTTCTTCGCCTCGATTGCCGGGCAGTTCACCGGCGATCTCTATTTCCCGGGCACCGATCTCGGATCCGGTCACGACCGGTGGGATGCAGAGCTCTACGCCACATGGTCTCCGGTGGAGAATTTCCAGGTCATGGGCGAGGTCGTCTATTCGAAGGAGGACCACCTCAACGGGTCGTTGTCCGGTTTCCTTCGCTTCAGCCGGTTCTTCTGATCGCCGGCGTGATGGCTGCCGGTGGGTGCACGCCCCCGGCAGTCCGGAGAAATGGGGGTGTCGTGCAGATCCGGGGGGATCGGGACGCGGCAAGAAGGAGCGTAGCGCGATAGCAGGTTTACGGGTGGGCTGACCGGCACGGATTTCCGGCACGGGAGATCCTTAGCGGCAAATGACGGACGATTTGCAGCGGCATCTTTCTGAAGGATGTGCCGAATATGACATCTTGTGCTCACGAATCGTGGTTGGATCTCCGCATCACCGGACTTCTCCAGGGGGGCGGAGAATTGGAATCGGCAAACAGCATCCGCGCGGCCGGCGCGGAGCCGGGCTATGGCGCCTGGCTTCAGTACACGATCCGGCCAGGCAGCCATTTGCGGCCCGTGAACTCGGCAACGATCGCGGAACTTCAGCGGCGTTACATCGACGTGTTGTGGGAGGAAGGCAAGCACAAGACCAATGTGCGTTCCTTCCTCGGCGAGATCGACGAGATCTTCGCCGGAATGCGGTTTTCCGCCTTCTCCGACGACATGTTCGACCGCCTCGTCGGTACGTTGCGCGAGCGAGGCAACTCGAACGCGACCATCAATCGCAAGATGGCTGCGCTCAGCAAGCTGCTGCGGAAGGCATACAAGATGGGGGACATTCACAGCCTGCCGGAATTCCGGCGCCAGAAGGAGCGGGCCGGCCGGATCCGCTTTCTCGAACCGGAAGAGGAGTCTCGCCTGTTCGAGGCCATCCGGGACAGGTCGCACGATGCCTGGCGGCTGTCGGTCTTCCTGGTGGATACGGGCTGCCGCCTCGGCGAGGCGCTCGGCCTGCGCTGGGGCGACATTCATGCCGACCGGGTCAGTTTCTGGCTGACCAAGTCTGGCCGCAGCCGGACCGTGCCGCTGACCGCACGGGCGCGCGAGGCGGTAGAGGGTGCCGACCGCCGCTGGACCGGGCCCTTCGCCATGTTCAGCCAGGTCGGCTACCGGGCGATCTGGAACGACGCCAAGCATGAGACCGGGTTCGGTCTCGACAACCAGATCGTCCCGCACATATTGCGGCACACCTGCGCTTCCCGCCTCGTTCGCGGCGGCATCGATATTCGCCGCGTGCAGATGTGGCTCGGGCACCAGACCCTGCAGATGACCATGCGCTACGCACACCTCGCCACCAATGATCTCGATCCGTGCGTCCGGGTGCTGGAGCGGGTCGGAACCTGACGAAGGACCAGCGCCGCATCGGCGTTACCGGGCCGGGCGTGTCAGGTTCGGGATCTGCCGCCCCTGCACGCACCTTGCCGGCATGAGTCTCTTCCTCTGGCGCGCTCAAGGCTGCACTATGATCCTGCGTCAGTCCGGAGAACACTTCCATGTACATGCATTCCATGAATTTTGGCCTCGGCGACGAGATCGAGCAGTTGCGCGAGACGGTGCACCGGTTTGCACAGGAACGCATCGCGCCGAGGGCGGCAGAGATTGACCGGAGCAACCGGTTCCCGCGCGATCTCTGGCCGGAACTTGGCGCGGTCGGCGTGCTCGGCATCACGGCGGATCCCGAATATGGCGGCGCCGGCATGAACTACCTGTCCCAGGTCGTCGCGCTCGAGGAGATCTCGCGCGCCTCCGCCTCCGTCGCCCTCTCCTGCGGTGCGCATTCCAATCTTTGCGTCAACCAGATCCATCGTTGGGGCACCCCGGAACAAAAGCGGCGCTATCTGCCGAAACTGTGCTCCGGCGAGCATGTCGGCGGCCTCGCCATGTCGGAGTCCGGCTCCGGATCCGACGTCGTGTCGATGCGCCTTCGCGCCGAGCGGCAGGGTAGCTGCTACGTCCTGAACGGCACCAAGATGTGGATCACCAACGGTCCGGACGCCGACACGCTGGTCGTCTATGCCAGGACCGACCCCGAAGCCGGTTCGCGCGGCATCACCGCCTTCATCGTCGAGACGGCAACGCCCGGCTTTTCGACGGCGCAGTCGCTCGACAAGCTGGGCATGCGCGGCTCGAGCACGGGCGAACTTGTGTTCGACAATGTCGAGGTACCGGCGGAAAACGTGCTGCACCGGGAGAATGGCGGCGTCGAGGTCCTCATGAGCGGCCTCGATTACGAGCGCATCGCGCTTGCCGGCGGGCCGCTGGGTATCATGGCCGCCTGTCTGGACCTTGCCGCACCCTATGTCGCCGAGCGGCGTCAGTTCGGCCGGCCTGTCGGCGACTTCCAGCTCGTCCAGGGCAAGCTGGCTGACATGTATACACATATGAATGCGTGCCGCGCCTATGTCTATGCGGTGGCTGCCGCCGCCGACCGGGGAGAAGTGACGCGGAAGGATGCGGCCGGCTGCATCCTCTACGCCTCGGAACGGGCGACCCGGCTGGCGCTGGATGCAATCCAGCTGCTCGGCGGCAATGGCTACATCAACGACTTTCCGGCCGGCCGGCTGCTGCGCGACGCCAAGCTTTACGAGATCGGCGCCGGAACTTCAGAGATCCGGCGCTGGCTGATCGGACGGGAAATCATGGCGGAACTGGCCTGACGCCGTCAGCCCGCCGCGGCCGTGCGCGCCCGCTGCCCGAACAGGATCTTCTGCGCTTCCTTGTCGGTGGCCAGATCTGGCTTGCGCACCTCCTTGCCGACCTCGAGGCCGCGGATGACCGCCGGGCGGGCCTTCATCCGCTCGAACCAGGCACGAAGGTGCGGGAATTCGTCCAGGTCCTGGTCGAGGCGTTTATAGGTCGACACCCAGCCGAACGACGCCATGTCGGCGATCGAATAGTCTCCGGCGAGGTAGTCGCGATCCCGCAGCCGGGTGTCCATCACCCCGAACAGCCGGTGGACCTCGTTGACATATCGTTCGATCGCATAGGGGATCTTCTCCGGCGCATAATTGCGGAAGTGGTTGGCCTGCCCGGCCATCGGGCCAAGCCCGCCCACCTGCCAGTAGAGCCATTGCTCGACCTCGACCCGGGCCCGTTCCTCGGCCGGATAGAACTTGCCGAACTTGCGGCCGAGATATTGCAGGATCGCGCCGCTCTCGAACACGGAAATCGGCGCTCCGCCGGGCCCGTCGGGGTCCACGATCGCCGGCATGCGATTATTGGGAGAAATCGCCAGGAATTCCGGCTTGAACTGGTCGCCCCGGCCGATATTCACATATTGCACCTCGTAAGGCGCGCCCAGCTCCTCCAGCATGATGGTGATCTTCCACCCGTTCGGGGTGGGCCAGTAATGGAGTTGGATCGGCTTTACGCTCATTGTGGGACCTCCTGTCCTGAATGTCCGGTCCCCGCCCGGAACCACATGTGTCTCTTTCACATATTCATTTGTTCGGGCAAAACCAGAGCCGGGTCCTGCGGCAAAGTGCCGATGCGGATCGAGACTCCCCGCTGTCACATTGCCGATCTATAGTTGCAGCATGGACAAGCGAACCCCTCCCGCGACGGAAATTTTCTCGCCCGAGCCCTATCCCGCCCGCAGTTTCACCGATGCGCGCGAAGCCGTACGGGCGCTGCAGGCCCTGTACCGGCGCAATACCGAGTTCCTGGCCGGCGCATTTGCCGACTATGTCCGCACTGGCAAGGCGCGCCGCTGCCGCGCCTACTATCCGGAGGTCGGCCTCACCACCACCTCGCACGCGCAGGTCGACACCCGCCTCGCCTATGGCCATGTCGCCGGGCCGGGCAGCTACTCGACCACCATCACACGGCCCGACCTGTTCGAGCACTATCTGGTCGAGCAGCTGAGCCTCATCCTGCGCAATCACCGCGTGCCGGTGGTTGTGCGCGAATCGTCGACTCCGATCCCGCTGCATTTCGCGCTGCCCGAGGAGCGAGCGATCCTGAGCGACGGACCGCCGGAACCGGAATTGCCGCTGCGCGACCTGTTCGACGTGCCCGATATCGGCACGACCGACGACCGGATCGCCAATGGCACCTATGAGCCGGTTCCGGGCGAGCCGCTGCCTTTGGCGCCCTTCACGGCCCAGCGCATCGATTATTCCCTGCACCGGCTTTCGCACTACACGGCGACGCAGCCGCAATATTTCCAGAACTACATCCTTTTCACCAATTATCAGTTCTATATCGACGCGTTTCGCGACCATGCCCGCAAGCTCATGGCGGAAGGCGGCGGCGGCTATTCTGCCCTGGTCGAGCCGGGCAACATCATCACCGAGGCCGGCAAGGCGGCGCCGGCGGCGGAACTGGCACGTTTGCCGCAAATGCCGGCCTACCATCTGGTCAGGCCTGGCCATGGCGGCATTACCATGGTCAATATCGGCATCGGCCCCTCCAATGCCAAAACCATCACCGACCACATCGCCGTCCTTCGCCCGCATGCCTGGCTGATGCTTGGGCACTGCGCCGGGCTGCGCAGCAGCCAGGCCATCGGCGACTATGTTCTCGCCCATGCCTATATGCGCGAAGACCATGTGCTCGATGACGATCTGCCGGTCTGGGTGCCGATTCCGGCCCTCGCCGAGATCCAGGTTGCGCTCGAACAGGCGGTTGCAAGGGTCACCGGCTTCACTGGCTACGATCTGAAGCGGATCATGCGCACCGGAACGGTGGCCTCGATCGACAACCGCAATTGGGAATTGCGCGACCTGCCCGGCCCGGTGCAGCGGCTGTCGCAGGCCCGCGCCATCGCGCTCGACATGGAATCGGCTACCATCGCCGCCAATGGTTTCCGCTTCCGCGTGCCGTATGGAACGCTGCTTTGCGTTTCCGACAAGCCGCTGCATGGCGAGCTCAAGCTGCCCGGCATGGCGTCGGAATTCTACAGGCGGCAGGTGAGCCAGCACCTCATCATCGGCATTACCGCCCTCGAATCGCTGGCGCAGATGCCGCCGGAACAGCTGCATTCACGCAAGCTGCGCTCCTTCATGGAGACTGCCTTTCAATAGAGCATGATCCGGGAGCGCCGTCCGCGTCAGCGGTGCGGACATGGGGGCGCGGCAATGCAATGCCAGCCACTGCCGGCCGCGCACCCATCAGACGACGCCCTGGCCAGAATTCAGTTTATGCAGTTTGTCGAACTGCTGCCCGCTGATCTTGTTGTTCACGCCCTTGTGGAACATCTCGAGGTCCTTGTAGAACCTGGTCTGTGACTCATTCCACACGGGCATGTCGCCATCGTCGCCTTGGCCCATCGGGTCCTTGCTGATCACCTCCTGCAGAACATCCACCTTGTCCCTGCTGATGTTCTGCAATGCCAGAGAGTACATGTCCTCCTTCATTTCGAGTCTGGCGATGGCATATTGCCATTCATGCCAGTCGCTCGTGTACGGCTTTGCGGTAGCCGAGACACTGGCGAGGTATTTTTGGCCGATCATGGCCTTGTTGCCGAGCATCTTCTTCTTTCCCGCTCCTTCGTGGATAGCGTTGAGAAGCAGAGTGCATGGATAATAATTATCGCCGTTGCTGAGTATGTTCTGGGTTTGCTTGTAGATATCTTTGATCTTTTTCTTGTTCTTGCGGGTTTTGGGCAGCAATGTCAGCCGATTCAGTTCCGTGCCGAGCCGGTCCAGCCTGATCAGGGCGCCGCGCTTCAGCCCGGCTTCGACGCCGAGAAACGTCCGGCCATGTTCATCACGATCGCCGACTCCTTGCTGCAGTTCCTGCAGCCACGCGTCCATCTTGCCCTCCTTGAGCAGCTTGCGCGCTTCCGGCATGAACTGAAACAGCTTGTCCAGCTCGGTACGGTATCGCTCGATCTTTTCCTTCGGCGTCATTCCCGAACTCACCTTGTGGTACCCGAGCCGCAGAGTGAAGCCGGACTTGACGATCCCCAACTTGTTCTTGATCGTGCAATGGATCGTGTACTTGAAGGCTTGCCATTCGCGCCCCTTGAAGGCGCCGACGCCAAGGCCGAGCGGGACAGGCGTTTCCAGCTTGGCCTCCACTCCCAGTTCCCCGGCGTGGATGCGCCGGTCGGCGGTGAGCACGTCATGGCGCACAGAATCCTTTTCCACGACCGTGCGCGATTTGCGCGAGGTGACGACTTCACTCAGACCGCCGACACCGGCCTTGAACGATGCGCTGCCCAGCCACGCGCCAGCCTCGAGATCGACACCGGCAAACCCCTCGCCGCCGCCGCCGAAATCCGTCTGATACTGACTATAGTCGCCGACGCTCCTGGCATGCTCCAGGACGAACTTCATGTCGATCTTGTTGTTGTGCGCGTCGAAGAGAAACCTCGCCAGTTCCCGGCACATTTCCGCGTAGCCGCCGGCAAACGTCTTTTCGTCGAAGAAGATCTCGACACCGGTCCAGCGGCGCCCCTTGCCCGATGCACCCCCGACCACCGAGCCGCCGATCGGAGCCCCGTACCCCAGTTCTCCCCCGAGCATTGCGCCATGACCGAAATAGGTACGCAGCTTCAGGCAATCACCGACCCTGTCGATCGAAATCTCCCTGCTGCGCTGGATCAGCTCCAGCTTGCCGCCGCCCAGGCCGCCGAGAAAGGTCACGGTTCCGGCCATGTCCACGCCGGCTGTATGATTGAGGTAGATGAAATCGTCCTGCTTCAGGGTCGCGAGCACGCGCTCGATCTGTTCCGGCTTGCTCAGAGCTGTCGAGCGCGGCACGCTGCCCGCCACGAGTTGCATCAGCAACTGGGTTGACGGCCCCTCCTTCAGGGACTTGCGCCCGAGCCAGTCAAAGGGACCGCTGACCGGCTTCCCATCCTTTGTCCGCAGGCCGAACAGCTCCTCATACTTCTTGCGGCGGTCCTTGTAGGTGGCAGGCCACGACCTGATGAGCTCGTCCAGGGTCTCCCCGGTATCCTGGCCGGAGTAGCCGTGCGTCAACATCTTCTCTCTGACATCCGCCTTCAACCTGTCGATGCCGAAGCGGAGTCTTGCCAGGTCGGTCTGCACATCGGCGAGGCGCTTGGCAGCGGACGAACCTTTCCGCAATCTTGCATAGCCCTCGAGATCAAGATACGGAATTTGCTGCGAGTCTTCCGGTCCCAGCTGTGAACCCCTTCTTATCAGCTGAGACATCATCCGGAAGGTTGTTGCCTGCAACGTCGCATCGTGCAGGCTCGCCCCCTTTGCCTTTGCCTGCTTGCTGTCGAGCCGGCGCTGTTCCTTTGCCACATCTTCCGGCCAGTTGCGCGCAAGGGATGTCACGACTTCGTACACCTTTTCCTCGGTCAGATACTCCTTGTTCAGATCGTCGATATTCCCATTCTTCAGTTCACCCAGGATATATCTGCTTGCCTTGCCAAGCCTGCTTTCATGCTTGCGAAGGTCTTCGTAGAGCTGCTTCTCAACCTGCTTCCAGCCTGATTCCTTCTGCCGCAGCAGGTTCGCCTCCTTGGCGGAAAGCCGGGCGTATCTGGGAAGATCGAGCGTATCCGGCGCACAGAGTTCGATCATGCGCAAGAGAACGCCGTCGATCATGGAACTCTTCAGCCGCTGGGCCGAGGTCACGAAATCGTAGATGAACCTGACAACTTTGTACTGCTCCTTGTTCCAGCTCTGGTCGCGCTCCTCGAAGATCCTTAGACGATCCTCCCATGATTTTTGCGCAGCCAAGTCCATTCTTAACGTCGAATCTGTAATAAAGCTAAGCAAATTATCGTCAACTGACAGGCCTCTAAGTTTCGTATACAGTTTTAGAGCTTCCGTTTTCTTGATATTGAGATTCAGTTCTACTTTTTCTTCTGCATTGAGCTCAAGACTTGTTAACATTCCCTCGTCGTAAATCGGCAGATCTGACAACACATGTTCTACTAATTTCTCATCATCCTGAATAAGCTTCAGTACCACTCCGACGGCCGGAAGTTCCATCTTCGAAAAATCCTCGTAGTTGTACTTCAGTTCCAGCCTGGAGAGCAGACCTTCCACGAACTTGTTGCTTTCTCCGATCTCGAATGTCTTGATGTTCTGTTTTCCGCCGGCAAGGCTCACATCATAGAAATGCGCCTGTGTCTTAGGCTCTATTCCTGCCAGCTTCGCCCTGACCCAGGCCCAGCTCTTCTTGGCCTTGCGGGTAAAGCCGGTCCGGCCATCATCGACTTTCGCCTTCTTGCGCTGCTGGTCGATGATCGCACCATCCAGCGTGTACAGGGATGGCAGCAGGGTTCTTGCCACCTTCCGGCCGAACTTGAGAAATTTGTTCATGCCCTCTTCATCGCGCTTGCTGAAGAGGGCAGAGTCGAATTCACCTCCTATCTTGCTCAGCCTCTTGTAGTAGGTCCCGAACTGCTCCATGGAAGTGAGATTGAGGTCGATCATGTTTCGCACGGCGTTCCAGCTATCCTCGTGCCATTGGGATACTTTCCCATCGGTACTGATCGATAGACTGGTCAGCAGGGACTTGGCCTTATCGTCGAAGCAGGAATCCATCGCACTTTCGCAAGTCTGGACTTGCTTCGAGATCTGCTCATCCTTGCGCTGAAGTTCGTCCCAGTCGCGTGTCTTGTCGAGCAAGTACAACCAGAACTTCGCGTGGTTATTGGTTTCCACCCCCAGACATTTCATCCAGTTAAGGCTGTACTGGACTCGCGTCAGCATGGCCTTCCGAGTTTCCCTGTTCTCCTTCAGGTCAAACAGGGATTTTTCTCCATTGCTGTTCAGGCTTGTCTCTAGTTCTTTGAGAAGATCCGTAAGATTTCTGGTTGAGTCATTCTTGACAAGATTGCAGAGCGTGCGCATGTCCGTACGCAGCCGCTCAAGGAAGGAAAGTATCACTTCACGCTCGGATGCGTCGAGGGTACTTAGCGACTCAATGATCTTTCCGCCGGGAGTAACGCGTTCCACGCCGATCTTCTCGATCGCTTTCTTCAGTCTTGCCAGCTGTTCCGGGTCCATTCCCTCGATCTTGGCAATGTGCTCGCGCAGGTTCAGGAGAAGATCGTCTACATCCTCTTCCAGCAAGTCGCGCTGATCCCGCACCCATTTCTGCTCGATCTGCAAGGCAGACCGCGTCTCGCGCAGCCAGGAGGCGAGGACCAGATCATATTTCTTTTGCTTGCCGCCCATCCACTTTTCGATCTGATTTCCGGATTCGAGTTCTCCGGCGAGAAGGACCGAGACATTGTTCGACCCTTCTCCGACGAGTTTGCGGCCGCGCTCCCCCGAGTGATTCGGCTTGTGGATGGCTGCAAGGTCGAGGAGATCCTTGGAAAGGATTTCCGCCCGCATCTTGTGCTCGGTCAGGCGCAGGATCTCTTTCTTTCGCTCCGGGTGCACCGCGAGATCCGGATAGGGCGCCAGGCATTCGCCGGCCCATCCCTCCCGGCGATTGTCGTCGCAATCGAGCTCGACGGACTTCTGCCGCAGCTGGGCGAGCAGCGGCAACCAGTTGTCGATGCCGCCCTTGGGACTGACATCCTTCGCGATGAAGGTGCGAAACAACTCGCCACCCGACTTTGCCGAATGAAAGATCCGGCGCAGATCCTCCAGCAGCACGGATTCCTGCTTCGACGCTCTCTCTCCTATGCTCTTGCAGGTGCTTTCTTCAATGATATACAGCTCGTTATCCGTGGACCGTTTTTGAGCCATTGTCTTTTTTAGTAATTTGTTATGTACTAATTTTGAAAGTTTATTCGTATTGTTTCCCTCTACCCGCTTCCTGTATCTTTTTTCGTCGTCTTCCAGGCGATGCTTTTTCTCCTTGAGCGTGTTCAATCGCCGTTGAATCTTGCTGTCTGTGTCCTTTGGAGCCGTTTTCTCGTTCTTGCGAAGATCCCCGATTGTTTCGTCGCGGGGGCGGGCATAGTCCAGAAAGCGGTGCAGCGCGGTGGCAAACTCGAAGGGCTTGCCAAGCACCAGCAGGCGGGCGTGAAACTCCGCCAGTTCTTCCGCAAGCTGGTTGATCTTCTCGTTATTCCCGATCCGGGATGTCACATGCCGGAGTTCGCAGAACAGCAGCGAGCGAATCAGGCGCTTGACGACCGTGCGCTCGGGAAGAATGATCTTGCCGCCGGAATCGGGTTGGCTGGCCACGGCGAGGAGATCGATGATCTCTTCGCTCAGCCGGGGGAACTCCTGCTCCAGAGCCTCCCTGTTCTTCCGCAGCTGCGTGGCGGTCTGCTTCTTCGGCGCCACGCTCTTCGGGCCCAGACCGCTGAAATCCGGACCCTTGAGTTCGCCGCCCAGCCGACTCGTGACGCTGTCCACCTTCCCGATCAGCCTTGCCGCTTCGTCATACCAGCTGACCGGGACCACCGGCTCCATGACCTTGAAGTGCCTTTCCCCTCCCTTCCGGCCGCTTTCGGTTACCGTCGACTGCCGGCTGGTCTGGTGAAACCCTGCGGTGATTCGCTGGTAGTCCATCCCACCATTGTGCAGAGTTCCCCACTTCGTGAAGGGAATGGCGATCGTGGGCCTCAGGAGGGCGGACGTGTAACGGAGCCTGCCTGACTTGGTATACACTGGCATGGCGAACTCTCCTTCATGGATGGCGGGACAGGGTCCGCGCCACAGGATCGACACGACCACGATAGGATCGCCCGGAGAGGTGCGCTGTGCTATTTCGCACTCGATCTGCAAGTTTGCGGCAGCATTTTTCGCTGTCCGCCGTGGAAACGCGACAACCGTGCAGGCGATCAGCGTTGCGGCGGCTGCCAGGCCCGGATGGCGTCGCCCTGCAGGGCGTCGACGATCCGGTCGACCGGTCCGCCATGGCGATGTTCGCGCCGGTCATAGCGGCGCTGTCTCGCTTCATGGGCTTCGAAGATGCGGCGGATCTCGCGGTCGATGGCGGCTCTCAGCCCGGCGCAGTCCTGGCCGGAAGGAAAGGATGCGCTGCGCAGCGCTGTTTCCGCCGCCCGCGCCATTTCGATGGCAAGGTCGGCATGTCCCTGCTCATGCGCCCTGGCGCCGTCGAGGAACACTTCCCAGGCGCTGCGCAGTTCCGGCGGGGCGGCACCCTCGAGCCGGGGATAGACGAAAGTGAGTTCGAGCCGCACCCAGGGCGAATCCGGACGGCAGCGCCCGTTCCGCCAGCGGCCTTCATAGCCGTAGTCGAGCGTGTAGCGGGTCTGGGCGATGGTGCGGCCGCCGGCGCCATGCTCCGGCCCCTTGCGCCGGATCTGGTCCATGACGGCCGCCCCGTTCCTGCCGCTGACGGGATACTCCTCGACCCTGACGCGGATCTCCGGCTCGGCGGCCGCAGGCGCGGCGGCGAACAGGAGGGCAAGGAGCAGCGGCAGGTGCGGCGGCGCAGGCACCCTGCCCCCTACATGTTCGGATAGACCGGACCCTCGCCGCCCTGCGGCGGCACCCAGTTGATGTTCTGGTTCGGGTCCTTGATGTCGC
>CAYLSN010000051.1:0-12782 GCA_964386015.1 uncultured Rhizobiaceae bacterium
CTTGGCGCGAGCGGCTTCCAGCTCGTCGCCCTGGCCGAGATCGGCGGTGAAGGTGACGACTTCCGCGCCCAGCTCCGTCTGCAGCCATTTGAGAATGATCGAGGTATCGAGGCCGCCCGAATAGGCCAGCACGACTTTCCTGACGTCCTTGAACTTGCTCACGATCGGCTCCGCTCCTGAATTGGCGGAATGCTCCTAGGTCCTCCGCCGGAATTGGTCAATGGCATAGAGGAAACGAAAAAACCATTGACACCTGCCCTGCCCGGGTCCAGAGGCGGGCACTGTCCAGCATTCTTGGCCGCAGTCCATGGATTTCCTCCCCGATTTCGCCCTTCTCGCCCAGTTCACGGTCGCGGCCATCGTGCTCGCCATCACGCCGGGGCCGGACATGACCCTGTTCGTCGGCCGGACGCTGTCGGAAGGCAGGGCGGCCGGATTTGCCTGCATGCTCGGCGCCATGACGGGGCTCCTGGTGCACACGACGCTGGTCGCGCTCGGCCTCTCTGCCCTGATCGTCGCCTCGCCCCGCGCCTTTCTGCTGCTCAAACTGGCCGGGGCGCTCTATCTGGCCTGGCTCGCATTCCAGGCCATCCGCAGCGGATCCGCCTTTTCGCCCGAGATCGCCCGCAGGCCGCCGCGTCCCCTGTACCGGAACTGGATGATGGGGGTCGGGATCGACCTGCTCAATCCCAAGGTCGTGCTGTTCTTCGTCACCTTCCTGCCGCAGTTCATCTCGGCGGGCGATGCGCATGCACCGCAGAAGCTGTTCTTTCTCGGCCTGTACCTGGTGGCGGTCAGCATCCTCATCACCGCGCCGATGATTCTCGCCGCCAGCCGGTTCACCGAACTCATGCGCGGCAGCCCCAGGGTAACGAGGGTGATCGACTGGGTCTTCGCCGGCGTCTTTTCCGCCTTTGCGGTCAGGATTCTGACGGCGGAGGTGAAGTAGGCCGGCCAGCTTGCCGCCACAGGGCGGCGCTTCTGCCCGCGATCAGCCAGTAAGTCCACCCACCGGCAAGCCCGGCAGCGGCCGCCGCGGGCAGGAGCCCGGTCTCGCCGCCGCGCCAGGTCACCATGAGCAGGGCGGCAATTCCACCGGCAATGGCATAGAACAGCCAGTCGCGGCGCCGGAGGCCTTCGCCGAGAACGACGATCGCAGCCGCCGGAAGGAACGCCCAGTATCCGATCATGGCGCCGGTCGTGAACAGGATGAACAGGAAGGCAGGCCGCGACTGCGTCAGGTCGCCCGCCTCCAGGCCGATCGTGGCGATCAGGAAGACCGCGGCCGCCGCAAGAATGGCGCCGGAATAGCCGGCCAGGATCGCGGCGCTGCGCAGCAGGATCCGGAAGATCTGCGTCAATCGTCCCCGTGTCCCGCGATCATCATGGCTTCGAGCGCCAGTCTTTCGGTCTTGCGCAGGCGCTCGGATTCGGACTTGAGCTGGCCGCAGGCGGCGAGAATGTCGCGCCCGCGCGGAGTGCGGATCGGAGAGGCATAGCCTGCCTGATTGATGTACTCGGCAAAGCGCTCGATCGTCTCCCAGTCCGAACATTCGTAGCGCGATCCCGGCCAGGGATTGAAGGGAATGAGATTGATCTTGGCCGGAATGCCCTGCAGCAGCCGCACCAGCTCGCGGGCATCCGCCAGGCTGTCATTGACGCCCTTCAGCATCACATACTCGAAGGTGATCCGCCGTGCATTCGACAGGCCGGGATATTCCCGGCATGCCTGCAGCAGCTCGGCGATCGGATATTTCCTGTTGATCGGCACCAGCTCGTAGCGCAACCGGTCATTGGTGGCATGCAGGGAGATGGCCAGCATGACCCCGATCTCGCTGCCTGTCCTGGCAATGCCGGGCACGACGCCGGATGTCGACAGGGTGATGCGGCGCTTCGACAGCGCCAGCCCCTCGCCATCGGAAGCAATGAGCAGCGCCTTCTTCACATTCTCGAAATTGTACAGCGGCTCGCCCATTCCCATCATGACGATGTTCGTCACCTTGCGCCCCTCGGCAGGGACGATGGCCCCGGCGGGCGTGTCTCGGTCCGGGAAATCGCCGAGGCGGTCGCGCGCGACGAGGAGCTGCGCCAGGATTTCGCCGGCCGTCAGGTTGCGCACGAGCTTCTGGGTGCCGGTATGGCAGAAACTGCAGGTGAGGGTGCAGCCGACCTGGCTGGAAATGCACAGCGTCCCGCGCCCGTCATCCGGAATGTAGACCGTTTCCACCTCGACCGGACGCCCGGCGCCGCGCGGCGGAAAGCGGAGCAGCCATTTGCGCGTGCCGTCCCGCGAGACCTGCTCCTCGACGACCTCGGGCCGGGCGATGGAGAATTTCTCCGCAAGCCTTGCCCGCAGCTCGCGCGAGATATTGTGCATGGCGTCATAATCGGCTGCGCCGCGAACATAGAGCCAATGCCACAATTGCGCGACGCGCATGCGGCGCTGCCGCTCGGGAACGCCGATCTGCGCCAGCGCCTCGGCCAGCTCCTCACGCGTCAGGCCGATGAGTCCGTCATCGGCGTTGCGGGCGGGAGTCCGGGGAGAAGCCCCGGAATGCGCGATGTCCAGCGTGATGCTCATTTCGTCGTTCGGTCTTTCCGTTGGCGTCGATGCCTGGAGCCGTCCATGCGGACCTGGAAGGCTCTAGAGCCTTTCCTGTTTGAATGGAAGCGTTCGAGCGCCGGAATCTTGTGCGCTGGCAAGGAGCGGAAGGCGCCGCGGTGCAGGCACCGTCAGCATTCCGCGACGCAGACCAGCGCGCAAGAGACCCAGCTGAAACGATTGCAGTGGCGTACTTCCTGCGGTTGGGCCCGACAGTCCTTTCCGCCCCTGCTTCGTTGAATCCATGCCATCAACTGCTCCCATTCAGGCAGGGAAGGCTCTATACAGGCTGCGGCGGCCGGACACCAACAAATTCCGGACGACCGGCAGTCGTGCCCCGGCTCAGCTGCAGGAGCGGATCGAATCCAGTGCCGCGGTGACGCCGCTGAGCGAGAAGGTGTAGCTCGTATTGTTGCCCCTGCCGGAAACGGCTGTCACCTGCATGCGCGAGCCCGCCCGCATGGCGGCGACCATGGCCGGTTCCTCGGCGGGATCGTCGAGCCATGCGAGATTGCCGCGCGTGAACATGGAGAACTTCCTGCCGTCGATGGTCACCGTGACCTTGGAATTCTCGCGCAGGTCGTAGCCGGAGATGAACTGCGGCTCATAGGCGGCGTTCTGCCCCGGTTTCTGGCTGACGGAGAAGAAGATGTCCCCGTGATTGAGATGCGCGGGTTCCTTCGCGGACGGCACGGACAGGATGTAGCAGACCGGTCCGTTGTCGCCGGAATAGCTGTAGGTCGCCCAGTCGCGGAATTGCTCCAGCCGCTTGGCCGTCTGCGCCAGAGCCGGCGCGACCGAAAGCGAGAGGGCGGTGAAGATGAGCGCGGAGATCAGAGTTCGCATCGCAACCTGTTTCCTGTCGGATCCATATTCACGCAGCCGGAGAATCGCACCGGCCCACTTTCGATCAATCTGGGTTGATCTGGGTTACCGATCGGTAAACGCCGCAGGCGTCCACCCCCGCCTTCGACTTACCGCGTTTCGTCGCCCCCCGGCAATCTTTGCGAGGAAAAGGGCGAGACTTGGGCAAGGGTCAATCTGCCTCCAGGATCTCTCGCGCAGCGCGGCGATGCGCTTGCGTGATATGGCTGCGCACGGCGCCGAGCGCCGCCGCCAGCACGGCGATGTCGTCGGTGAAGCCGAATCCGGCGAGAAGATCCGGGATGAAGTCCACCGGCAGCACGAAATAGGCAAGGGCCGCGAGCAGGGTGCCGCGGACCCGCGCGGGGGTGTGCGGATCCATGGCGCAGAAATAGCCGGCCAGCACTTCGTCGAGAAAGGGTACCTGGCCGGCGGCGCGGCGGACGGTGCGCCAGATGCGCGAGCGCACGCGCTCCTGCCTGGCCTGTTCCTCCTCCTTGCCGGCCGGAGCCAGAATTTCCGCGATCAGGGCATCGTCCATGGTTCTATTCCGCATTGGCTTCGATCCTTGCCATGTCCTCGTCGCTGAGGCCGAAATGATGGCCGATCTCGTGGATCAGCACATGATTGATGATGTCGCCGAGGGTTTCCTCGTTCTCGGCCCAGTAGTCGAGGATGGCGCGGCGGTAGAGGGTGATGCGGTTCGCGTGCTCGCCGGTCTGCGGATTCCAGCGCTCGGCAATGCCGCGGCCCTCGAAAAGGCCGAGCAGGTCGAACGGCGTTTCCAGCGCCAGATCGTCCATGATCTCCTCGGACGGAAACTCCGCCACCTGGATGATGATGTCGCCGGTGAGCTGACGGAACTCCGCCGGCAGGTTCGCATATGCTTCCAGCGCCAGCAATTCGATCTCGCCCAGCGAGGGCGACATCTGATCGCGCCAGGCGCCAGTCTGGTAGATTCGGGCCATCTTCAACCTCTCACCCGCGCATATAGCGGCATTCAACCCATATTTCGAGGGGCAGGGCTGCCTCATTGCAACGAGCCGGGCGTCGAGCCGGAGATTCCACGTTTTTTGCCCGGCCCGGCAGCTGTCCGAAAAGCGGAATAGAATTCAGGTTTTGTTCTTGACTCGCCGGGCGGCTTCTGGAATCCATAAGAACATAACAGGAACATTCTCGAACGGAAATCGTCATGGCGGACCCCTCCATGGCGCAGGAAATCCTTTGCGCCCTGAAACGCCGGATCGCGGCAATCGACCGGCCGCACTCCCCGGCGGAGGAAGCGGCACGGGTGGCGACCGGCGCTGCCGGGCTCGACGCAGCCCTGGGCGGCGGGATCGAGCAGGCTGCCCTGTGCGAGATCCGGGCGGCGCAGAGCCGCGATGGCGGCGCCGCCACCGGGTTCGCGCTGGGGCTTGCGAGCCTCGCAATGCGCGGCAGAAAGGCGCCGCTGCTCTGGATCGGCACGGCATCCGGCTTCCGGGAAACGGGCTTTCCCTACGCCGAAGGCCTGCGCTTTGCCGTCGGGCCGGAGGACCTGCTTCTGGCCGAGGCGCGAAAGCCGCTCGATGCGCTCTGGATCGCCGCCGAAGCCGCCGGCCTTGCCGGCCTTGCGGCGGTGGTGATCGAGATCGAGGGCAATCCGGCCTGCCTCGACCTTACCGCCACGCGCCGTCTCCAGCGCGGCGCCCATGCCGGCGGCCGGCCTGTCTTCCTGCTGCGGCTTGCCGCGCAAGGCCAGCCGACGGCAGCGCCCCTGCGGCTCGGCGTCGGGCCGGCCCCGGCGCCGCCGCGGGAAGTGTTCGGCCAGCCGCTTGCCGGGACGATCGGCGGATCCGCCTTCACGGTTACGCTGGAAAAATGCCGCGCCAATCCCGGCAGGCAGTTCATTCTGGAGTGGAATTGCAATGAACGCCGTTTCCAAGAACGCTTGCGGCAGGCAGCGGATCCTGTCGTTGTGGTTCCCGCATCTTTCGAGCGACCGGATCCTGCGCAGCCGCTTCGGAGCGGAATGGAGAAGCGCCGCAAGGCAGGCTGACCCGCTCGTTCTCTGCCGGGACGAGCATGGCGCCCGCAGACTGGATGCGCTGTGCGAAAAGGCCGAAAGCCTGGGGCTGAAGCGGGGCATGGGACTTGCCGACGCCCGCGCCATGCATCCGCAGATCGAGGCGATCGAGGCCGATCCCGCAGCTGACGCGCGCATGCTGGCAGGCCTTGCCGACTGGTGCGACCGCTACACGCCGCTGGTCGCCCTCGACGGCAGGGACGGGCTTTTCCTCGACATTACCGGTTGTGCCCATCTCTTCGGCGGCGAGGAAGCCCTCGCCGGGGATCTGCTCTCGCGGCTGGCGGGGCATGGTTTCGATGCGCGTGCCGGGCTTGCCGGCACGCCGGGGGCGGCCTGGGCCATGGCGCGCCATCGCGCCGGCGCGGACGGAAAGGCCGTCATTCTCGCCCCGGGCGGCGAGGCGGAGGCGCTGCGGCCCCTGCCCGTTGCCGCCCTGCGTCTCGATGCCGAAACCGTGATCCGGCTGGAAAGCGTCGGCCTGCGCCGTATCGGAGCCCTGATGGAGGTGCCGCGGGCGCCGCTTGCCCGCAGGTTCGGACGCCGGCTTCTCGAGCGGCTGGACCAGGCCATGGGCAGGCTCGACGAGCCGATTTCGCCCCGGCTCGCCCTTCCGGCCCTGTCGGCGGAACGGCGGCTGGCCGAGCCGGTGACGCAGGCGGAGGAGCTGGAGCATCTTGCCGAAAGCCTGTGCAGGACCCTGAAGGAACGGCTGGAAGAGCGCGGCAAAGGCGCCCGCTCGCTCGAACTGGCGCTGTTCCGGACGGATGGAGAAGTGCACAGGATCGCCGTCGGCCTGTCGCGGCCCATACGCGATCCGGCCCTGGTGCGCCGCCTTTTCCGCGAGAGGCTGACGCAGGGCGGCCCGGATGCCGGTTGCGGCTATGAGCTGGTCCGCCTGTCGGTGCTGACGGCGGCGCCATTCGAGGGACTCCAGTCCGGCTTCGATGGCAGGCAGGACGAGGAGGATCTTGCCGGCCTGATCGACCGGATCCATGCCCGGTTGGGGCCCGGCGTCGTGCTGAGGCCGGTCACGATCGCCAGCCATCTGCCCGAACGCGCCGTACGTCATGTTCCCTTCGACCTTGCGGCGCCGGCGCAGGCAGAAGCCGGCGGCCAGCCCCGCCCCGTGCGTCTGTTCAGCCGACCCGAACCGATCGAGGCCATGGCCGAAATTCCGGAAGGCCCGCCGCTGATGTTCCGCTGGCGGCATGCCCTGTACCGGGTGAGTTCGGCAGAGGGGCCGGAAAGGCTGGCGCCGGAATGGTGGCGCGAGGAGGGCGCGCGCACCCGCGACTATTACCGGGTCGAGGATTCGGCCGGGCGGCGTTTCTGGCTCTACCGTCAGGGTCTCTATTCCGAGCCCGGCGCCATGCCGCGCTGGTTCCTGCATGGTCTCTTCGCATGACATACGCCGAATTCGGCATCCGCTCGAACTTTTCCTTCCTGGAAGGGGCCTCGCATCCGGAGGAGCATGCAATGGCGGCGAAGCAGCTCGGCCTCGCCGCCTTCGCCCTTGCCGACCGCAATACCGTGGCGGGCGTGGTGCGCGCGCATCAGGCAGCGAAGCAGGCCGGCATCCCCTTCCATCCGGGCAGCCGCCTGGTCTTCGCCGACACCCCTTTCCCCATCCTCAGCTTTCCTGCCCACCGCCGCGGCTGGGGAAATCTCTGCCGCATGCTGACGGCGGGAAACCTGCGCGGGCAGAAGGGCAGGCCGGACCTGCGGCTTGCCGATCTCCTCGAATGGGGAGACGGGCAGGAACTCTGCGTCCTTCACCGGCCCGAGGCGGATCCGCAAGCCTGCATCGACCTGCTGGCGCGGCTGAAACAGCGATTCGGCGACCATGTCCGCCTCGCCGCCGGGCGCGCCTACGGCCCGGCCGACCGTCACGACCTTGCCATGGCGGCGGCGATTGCGGGCAGGGCCGGCCTGCCCTGGATGGCGGTCGCGGATGCGCTGTATCATGCGCCTTGCCGCCGGCCATTGCAGGATGTCCTCGTCGCGATCCGCCTCGGCATTCCCGTGGCGCAGGCCGGAAGGCGGCTGATGGCGCATGCCGAACGGCATCTGAAGGCGCCCGGGGAAATGGCGCGGCTCTTTGCCGGATACGAGGACGCTCTCGCCGAGACGGTCCGGCTTGCGGGCAGGCTCGCCTTCTCCCTGGACGAGCTGCGCTACGAATATCCCGAAGAATCCGCCGGCAGGAGCGCAACGCCGCAGGAGGAGCTCGAACGTCTCTCCTGGATCGGCGCCCGGCATCGCTACGGCCGCAATGTTCCCGAAAAGGTGCGGCGGCAGATCGAGCACGAGCTGCGCATCGTTGCCGAACTCGACTACGCGCCCTATTTCCTGACCGTGCATGACATCGTGCGCTATGCGCGCCGGCAGGGCATATTGTGCCAGGGCCGGGGATCGGCCGCCAATTCGGCGATCTGCTACTGCCTCGGCATCACTTCCGTCGATCCGGCGCTGACCGATCTCCTGTTCGAACGCTTCATCTCGCCGGAACGGCGCGAGCCGCCCGATATCGATGTCGATTTCGAGCATGAGCGCCGCGAGGAAGTCATCCAGTACATCTATGCCAGATACGGCCGCGAGCGCGCCGGCCTTGCCGCCACGGTCATCACCTATCGCGCGCGTTCCGCCAGCCGCGAGGTGGCGAAGGCGCTCGGCCTGTCGGCGGACGTCATGTCCTCGCTGGCCGGCTCGATCTGGGGCCGCTCCTCCTCCAGGCTCGGCGAACAGACCGCGGCGGCGGCCGGCCTCGACATGGCCGATCCCTCGACCCGGCACCTCATCTCCCTGGCCAGCGAGATCCTCGGCTTTCCCCGCCACCTGTCGCAACATGTCGGCGGCTTCGTCATCACCCGCGACCGGCTCGACGAGGTCGTGCCGATCACGAAATCGGCCATGGACGGGCGCACCATGGTCGAATGGGACAAGGACGATCTCGACGCGCTCGGAATATTGAAGATCGACATCCTCGCCCTCGGCATGCTGAGCTGCCTGCGCCGGACATTCGACCTGCTGCGCCTCCATTACGGCCTGCCGATGACGCTGGCCGCCATTCCGAAGGAGCAGCCGCAGGTCTACGACATGATCTGCCGCGCCGATACGCTCGGCACGTTCCAGGTCGAATCGCGGGCGCAGATGTCGATGCTGCCGCGCCTGCGGCCGCGTCAGTTCTACGATCTCGTCATCCAGGTCGCCATCGTGCGGCCCGGGCCGATTCTCGGCAATATGGTGCATCCCTATCTGCGCCGCCGTCAGGGGCTGGAGCCGACAAGCTTTCCGAGCGAGGAACTGAGGCAGGTACTCGGGCGGACGCTGGGCGTGCCCCTGTTCCAGGAACAGGCCATGCAGATCGCCATCGTCGCCGCCGGCTTCACGCCGGCGGAGGCCGACCGGCTTCGCCGCGCCATGGCCACCTTCCGCCGCGTCGGCACGATCCATACCTTCCGCGACAAGATGGTCGAGGGCATGGCCGCGCGCGGATATGACCGGGAATTTGCCGCGCACTGCTTCCGCCAGATCGAGGGCTTCGGCGAATACGGCTTTCCGGAGAGCCACGCCGCCTCGTTCGCGCTCCTTGTCTATGCCTCCTGCTGGGTGAAATGCTTCTACCCCGATGTCTTCTGCGCAGCCATGCTGAACTCGCAGCCGCTGGGATTCTACGCGCCGGCGCAACTCGTCCGCGATGCCCGCGAGCATGGAATCGCCGTGCTTCCGGTCGACGTCAATCATTCGGACTGGGACGCGACGCTGGAGCCGCAGCCATTCGATCCGGCAAGGGTGCATCGGCGTCATGCTTCCATGCGCGCGATCATCCGCTCGCGCCATGCCGTGCGTCTCGGCCTGCGCCAGATCAGGGGCATGTCCCGGGCCGATGCCGGGCGGCTCGTGGCGGCGCGCGGCAAGGGCTATGTCTCGGTGCGGGATCTGTGGCTGCGCTCCGGCCTCGATGTCCATGTCATTGCGCGTCTCGCCGAGGCCGACGCCTGCCGCTCGCTGGGACTGGACCGCAGGCAGGCATTGTGGGAGGTGCAGGCGCTGGGTTCGGGCAGCGCCGCCGAACGCCTGCCGCTTTTCGATCCGGAACATGGCGGCCCGCCCGAGCGCGAAGTCGAGGTCCGGCTTCCGGCGATGACCGCGGGCGAGCACGTCGTCCATGATTACCGGCATCTGTCGCTGTCACTGAAGGCGCATCCGCTCTCCTTCCTGCGCGGCGGGCTGGAGCAGGAAGGAACCCTGACCTGCGGCGCTCTCGCCGATACGCCGGACGGGCGTCCGGTCCGCGTGGCGGGTCTGGTACTGGTGCGCCAGCAGCCGGGCACGGCCAAGGGCGTCATCTTCATGACGGTCGAGGACGAGACCGGCGCAGCCAACATCATTGTCTGGCCGAAGATCTTCGAGAAGTTCCGCCCCCAGGTGATGGGCGCCCGCCTGGTTCGCGTCCATGGCAGGCTGCAGAGTCATTCCGGCGTCATCCATGTCGTGGCGCAGCGGATCGAGGACCTGTCCGCCAGGCTCTCGCTCCTGACCGAGGCGCGGGGCGCGGAACGGGCCATGCCGAAGGGCCGCAACTTTCAGTAAGACCCGGAGCTGGCCTCATCGTCGATCCGGCGTGCCTCGGAAGGCAGCATGACCGGGATCCCGTCGCGCACCGGATAGGCGAGGCCAGCCTGCGGCGAGCGCAGCTCCCGGCGTTCAGGATCGTGGACAAGCGGGCCCTTTGTCAGCGGGCATACCAGGATTTCCAGCATCCGCACATCCATCTCGCGGGTATCATCCGCCATTGCGCGTCTCCTGCCTGCGGCTCACTGCAGCGGCGGATCGAAACTGCCGCCGCGCGCCAGCGCCATTTCCGTGATCGCGATGAGGGTCTCGGCGCGCGTCCGCAGGTCG
Source organism: uncultured Rhizobiaceae bacterium (assembly GCA_964386015.1). Taxonomy (GTDB): domain Bacteria; phylum Pseudomonadota; class Alphaproteobacteria; order Rhizobiales; family Rhizobiaceae; genus CAYLGY01. Next base: position 10,440 of record CAYLSN010000051.1, read on the forward strand.
GGTGCCTCGAGCAGGGCCTGCTTCTCGGCCGCGCCGTAAGGCGACATCATGGACAGCGCATTGACCAGCGTTGCATTGCCCGCGCGCCGCACGCTGTCCCAGTCTGCCTGCATGCCATTGGCTTCGAGGAAGGCGCGGAACGTCCGCAGCAGGGCTTCCCGATCCACCTCGGCCTCGCCCTTCCCCTCCTCGAGATCGCCGGCATAGGGCGTGATGCGGCACTGCCGGTAGGGTGTTGCAACCTTCAGTTCCGCCTCGATCCGGAACCGGCAGATTCCCTGCAGCGCCACCAGATAGCGGCCATCCCCCGTCTCCGCCCAGGACACCAGCCGGCCGCAGCAGCCCATGTCGCAGAGTTCCGGCTCGCCGTCGTCGCGCAATGCGCCGTCCAGCCTCGGCTGCACCATGCCGATGACACGGTCGCCCGCCATGACGGCCTCGATCATGGCCAGATAGCGCGGCTCGAAAATATTGAGCGGCAGGCGCCCGCCGGGCAGCAGCAGGGCGCCGGTCAGAGGAAAGACGGCAATCTGCCTCGGCAGATCCTCCGCTCTGGAATAATTTGCATTTCCAGCCCGCATTCCGTGCCTCCCTGCCCACCGCCGCCCGCAGGCAGAAACGGGATCAGGCGAACAGCAACGACGAAAGCCTGCGGCGCGCGGCCAGCGTTGCCGGATCCTTCGGTCCCCACGCCTCGAAGAACTGGAGAAGCTGCGTGCGCGCTCCGTCCTCCTTCCAGCCCCGGTCGCGCCGGACGATCTCCAGCAGCTCCTCCGCCGCCTTCTGCCGGTCGTTCATGGCATTGTGAATCAGCGCCAGGTCGAAGCGCGCCTGGTGATCGTTCGGGTCGAGCTCCAGCCGCCGGGCCAGCTCGGCAGGATCGCCCAGCCCCGCCACCTGCTCGGCGAGCGCGATCTTGGCGCGAATGCCGGCGAACGCGGGATCGTTGCGATCCGGTGCGGCGTCGAGCACCTGCTGCGCGCCCTCCTTCTCGCCCATCTCGAACAGCGCCTCGGCAAGACCGGCCAGTGCCCCGACATTGTCCGGCTCCTGCTGCAGGACGGCGGAAAAGAGCTGGCCCGCCTCCTGGGCCCTGCCCTCGGCCAGCGCCTGCCGGCCCGCCTCGATCGCCGCCGCGGCGCGGTCCGGCACCTCGCCGCCCAGCCGGGCGACGAATTCGCGGACCTTGCTCTCCGGCAGGGCACCGAGGAAGCCGTCTACCGGCTGGCCGTTGCGGAAGGCGAATACGGCCGGGATCGACTGCACGCCGAGCTGCGCCGCCACCGCCGGATGCTCGTCTATATTCATCTTGACCAGCTTCACCGCGCCCTTTGCTTCGCGCACAACCTTTTCCAGCACCGGCGTGAGCTGCCGGCAGGGTCCGCACCACGGCGCCCAGAAATCGACCAGCACCGGCTGCTGCATCGAGGCGCGGATCACGTCCTGCGTGAAGTTGGCGGTCGTGGTTTCCTTGATCAGGTCGTCGGGCGCCGCGCCGGCATCGCCGCCGAAACGGATCTCGACATTGCCGCCGCCATGGGGATTGCTGCCATTATTCATCGCGCTTCTCTTTCTCCGGGCCGCCGCCCTTGGCGGGTTGCCCTTATCTAGGATCAATCGGCATGGATGGGAACCGGCGATTCGGCGCAAAGATCGACGATCGCGGGCTCGTGGCCGGTCGCGGCCATGAAGTCGATGAGGTGATCCCTGCGGATGGTCGTCGTCGCCTCGTTGGTGAGCGGATGGGCGTTGATCCATTCATGCTCCATCAGCTCGCGGTCGAGAAACGCCCGTACCTTGCCTTCCAGGTCGTTGGCCACGGCGAAAGCCGTCACCGCGCCCGGAATCACGCCCAGATATTCCATCAATTGCTCGGGGCGTCCGAACGACACCCGTCCCGCGGCACCGATGCGGAGATGGACCTGCTTCATATCGACCGCGCGATCCTCGCCGACCGTCAGGAGAAAGTAACGGTCATTGCGGTCCTTGAGAAACAGGTTCTAGGTATGGCGGCCGGGAATCTCGCCGCGCAGGCGCCGCGATTCCTCGACCGTGAACAGAGGCGGGTGACGGGTGGTGCTGAATTCGTAGCCCGCGGCCTCGAGCCGCGATAGCAGTTCCTCGGGCGTCAGGTGCATGAGGCCATCCTGTTGTCATTCCTCCCGCAGCGAAGTAGGGCTCCGCGGCGGCGATTGCAACCGCTTCGCATCGGGTGCTTGAAATTCCCGGCGAGGCCGTTTAATTCACTGTTGCATTCCGGAGGCAACTACGCCATACAGGCGCCGCCGACGGCAGTGAGCGGGTGTAGCTCAGGGGTAGAGCACAACCTTGCCAAGGTTGGGG
>CAYLSN010000052.1:0-12626 GCA_964386015.1 uncultured Rhizobiaceae bacterium
AGGGCAAGACAGCCGTGGGGCGGCGAAGATCTGCGCCAATCCGCGGCAGGGATGAACGCCGTCTGCGCGTTTGGCGATGCCTTCATCGCTTCCGCTCCTCTTCCAGCCGGGAAATGGCGCGGAAAACTCCAACCCGGTTCGATGGCATTTGCGGGAGGCAGACCACTGCAAGCGCGGATCCGTGTTCGTCTTGTTGTCCGCTGACTCCCTGTCTGTGACCAACCATGGAGGGAACCGTGCGTATTGCCGGCATGAACATTCACCGCCTGGCCGCCGAGGTCGTGTCATTGCGTGACGGCGAGATCGTCAAGTTCGGCTGCGTTCAGATGCTGCGCATGCTCCCTGCCTGCCACCGCCCGCGTCATCGACGCGCTGCGCAACTGCATCCGCGACATGGTGGAGGACGGCAGGTGGCCCGGCGGCGAGCTGGTGGAAACCCCGGACGATGGATGGCGGACATACCAGGCAGGACCGTCCGCGCAGGAACTGGCCGCCCGCGAGGCGAGCAGGATTGTCCGGGGCTAGTCCGGCCACATGGCCTGCCCGGCACACGGAGCCCATGCGCCGGCGGGGACTATTCCTGCCAGGGAGCGAAGCGGTAGCCGTCTGTCGCCGTTCCGGCAAACTGCCGTTCGGCATCATCCTCCGGCATGTAGCCGAGATCGCGGCGGGCGGCTTCCAGTGAATGGAAGGCGCGGCGATTGCCGGAGATTCCGGCATAGATGCCGAAGCGGCAATCGGCGGCCAGCGCCTTGCGACAAAGCTGGATCAGATCGCGATCGCTCAGCCAGGTCGACCATGCCCGCTCATTGCGCATGAGGGCGGACAGGTCCGGCTGCGCCGCGGTGCCGATGCGCAGGCAGGCAGCGGTCATCTTCGACCCCGGCCGGTAGACATACCAGCGCGTCAATGCCTCGCCATGCACCTTCGAAGCGCCATAATGGCTGTCCGGCCACGGCGTCGCGTGCTCGTCGAGGAGCACGTCCGGCGGCAAATTGTCGGCAAAGCGCTCATGGCCGCCGACCGCGTGGTTCGAACTGGCAAAGACAAAGCGGCGGACCCCATGTCGCCTGCAGGCCTCCAGAACATGCGTGGTGCCGAGAATATTGACCAGGGCGATCGATCGGGGATCGGCCTCTACCGAAATCGCTGCAAGATGGAGCACGGCATCGCAGCCTGCTACGGCGCGATCGACCTGCCCCGGATCGGTGACGTCGCAGGGAACCACGTCCGGCAGCGCCAGTCCCGCGCCTTGCTCGGCCGTCTCGACGCCGCAGCGTACCTGCCAGTCGGCCGCCAGCGGATCCCGGACAATGCTGCCTATGCGTCCGGCCGCGCCGGTGATCAGCAATCTTCGCAATGGCCTGTCCCTCCCTGGTGCACTGTCTCGGGCAAGCTCAGAAATAGTCCGGATATTCGGCCATGATCTTCGGCACCGCCGCCAGCGTGCCGGAGAGATGGGCGCGGACTGCCTGTTCGATTTCCTCCATCCGTCCTCCGGCAATCGCTGCCAGGATGTTCTCGTGGTGCCGGATGACCTGCGCAATCTTGCCGGGATCGGGCAGGTTGAGCCTTCGCAGCCGGTCGATATGACCGGAGCGATCATTGATGAGATGCCACAGCGCCCGCACCCCGACCGCTTCGAACAAGGAGAGGTGAAAGAGCCGGTCCAGCGTCGTGAACTCGCCGATATCCTGATCTTCGGCCGCCATCTTCTGCATGCGCAACAATCGTTGCGTCGGCGCAAGCCGGGCCGGATCCGCGGCAAGCGCCAGGGTGCGCGCCACCTCGATCTCGACGCTCAGCCGCAGGAACTGGGTTTCGCGCGCATGCGCCACGTCGATCCGGGACACGACCGTGCGCGACTGCGGGTAGGAAATGACCAGCCCTTCCTTTTCCAGACGCTGGATCGCCTCGCGCACCGGCGACTGGCTGACCTCGAACTCGCGAGCCAGGTCGCTTCTGGACAAGGTCGTGTCCGGCAATAGCTGCATCGAGATGATCCGTTCCCGCAGGGCGGCATAGACGCGGCTGCCGGCGGAAACATGGTTTACGTCAGGCGCCATCAGCAGCGCCGCCGAAAAGGTGCCGATGCTCATCTGTGACCTGTCTTGCGCATCGGTGGCTCCTACATCAACCGTCCCGGTAGGTACAGGGAAAGGCCCGGGAACAGCACCAGCAGGATGAGAAATACCAGCATCGCCACGTAATAGGGCATCGCCGCCCAGGCGAACGTCGAAGTCTTGACGTTCAGGATGCCGCAGACCGTGAACATGATCACGCCTACGGGTGGCGTGATGCCGCCGAAGTTGATCAGGGTCACGATCAGGATACCCATATGGACCGGATCGAACCCTGCGCCCACCAGAACCGGCAGCACGATGGGCGTGATCAGCAGGATGTTGGCAGCACCTTCGAGAAACATGCCGCTGACGACAAGCAGCATCGTTACGAGCATGAGAATGAAAAGCGGGTCGCTGGTCAGCGACGTGACGAGTTCGGTGATCTGCTGCGGACCGCGCTCGATCGTCACCGCATATCCGAGGACGGCGGCCATCATGATCAGCAGCATGATCATGCCGAGGTCGGAAACCGAAGCGCGTGTCGCGGCGTAAAGCTTGTCGAAGGTCAGTTCGCGATAGATGAAAAACCCGATGAACAGCGCATATCCGACCAGGAATGCTCCTGCCTCCGTCGCCGTGAACAGGCCGAAACGAAAGCCGACGATGAGAATGACGGGGAAGGCCAGCGCCCAGATACTGTCGAGGAAGCTGGCGCGGACTTCGCCGAAAGTGGGCAGTTCGGTCAGGTCGGCGGCATAGCCGTTGCGCCGGGCCACGAACCAGGCCGTGATCATCAGCAGCGCTGTCAGCACCAGCCCGGGGAACACTCCCGCGATGAAGAGCCTGCCAATGGAAACCTCGTTGATGAACCCGAACAGGATCAGGCCGATGCTCGGCGGGATGGTCGCGGTGATGATCGACCCGAAGGCAAGCACGGCGGCGGTCGCTGCGGGGGAATAGCCGCCTTTGCGGATCATGCTCGGCCCGAGCAGGCGCGCCTCCATGGAGGCGTCAGCAACCGCGGATCCCGAGATCCCGCCCATCATGAGGCTGAGCAGAATGGACACCTGGCCGAGCCCGCCGGCCATCCAGCCGGTAAGAAGCCGCGCGAAGCGCACGAGGCGTTCGGTGATCCCGGTCTCGTTCATCAGGTTGCCGGCAAGGATGAAGAAGGGAACGGCGAGCAGCGGAAAGCTCTGCGTTGCCGTCACCATCTTCTGGATCGCCACGCTGGGCGGCATGCTGCCGGTCAGCAGGAAAACCGGGAACGCCGCCAGCATCAGCGCGAAGGCGATCGGCATGCCGACCAGCAGGAACAGGGTGAACAGGGCGGCGATGAGCAGCAGCATTCAGTTGCCCCTCCGTCCGGCAACGAGGCAGATCCGCACGGCGAGCGTGCGCACGAGCAAGGCAAAACCTGCCACCATCGACGCGTGGTAGAAGGATCCGGGGATCTGCAGGGCGCCGTCGAGACGGGCATGCATGATGGTGGTATTTCGCCAGGCATGCCGCATCAGATAGAGGAGCAGCACGATCATCACCGCCAGATTGAAGATCTCGACGATGCGGCGCACGCGCGGGGAGAAATTGTCATTGACGATCTGCAGGCCGAAATGCCTCTCCTCCTGCATGCCGAGATCGATGGCGAGAACGCACAGCCACAGGAACAGCAGCTGGGCGACCTCCACCGACCAGATGATCGGGGCGCCCACTGCCCGGGATATGGCGGCGATCCCCACCAGGATCACCACCGCGAACAGGAGCAGGCTCGCCAGGACATATTCCGTCTTTCTCAGCACGGCTGCCTCCTCCCGCCCGGAGCTACCTGCCGGAAGCTAACGGCCAAGCACCTTGGCGACCGTCTCCACCTCACCGGCAAGGTCAAGCTTCTCGTAGACGCCGGCGACCGCCGCCTTGAACGGCGCCAGATCGATCTCGGAGACCTCGACGCCGGCAGCGGCGACTTCGGCCATGGCCTTGTCCCCCAGTTCGATGGTCAGCGCCGACGCGTGACGACCGCTCTCCACGGCCAGCTGACGCACGATCGCCTGATGTTCGGGTGAGATCTGATCCCAGGCATCGGCGCCTACGACGAGGGCGGTGACCAGCTGGATGTGACCGGTAAGCGTCACGTTCTTGACGACCTCGTACAGCTTTGCGCCGGTTATGGCCGTTGGCTGGGCTTCCGCGGCGTCCAGTGCGCCGAGCTGCAGCGCCGAATAGACCTCACCCCAGGCCATGGGAGTGGGTTCCGCGCCCATGGCCCGGATCGTTTCGATCCAGATCGGAGCGCCGATCGTGCGCATGCGCACGCCGGCCAGATCCGCCGGGCCGGATACCGGCACCTGTGTCAGGAGATGGCGCGGGCCCTGGTACCAATTGGACGCAAGCATCACGAGGCCGGACTTCTCCTTCAGCTCCTCGCCCCAGGCAAGATAGTCCTCCGACAGCGCGAACCTGTCGGCATCGTCATAGGTGTCGAACAGGAACGGCGCCGACATGATCGCCAGCGACGGCACGAAGCTCGAAAGCCTGGCAACATCGGTCACCGTGCCGATATTGGCGCCGACCCGGGCCTGGTCCAGCATCTCGGTGGTGTCGCCGAGCTGCGAATTGTGAAACACCTCGATCCGGACCTCGCCATTGGTCGCCGCTTCCACATCGGCCTTGAACTTTTCCAGCCCCACCCCCATCGGGTCGTCAGGGGCCAGCACCGTTCCCAGGCGAAGTGTGGTCTCGGCCAAGGCGGGGCTGGCCAGGAACAGCCCGGCTGCCACCGCCGCCCAGAGGCTCTTCAGATGTGTGCTCATGTTCTCCTCCCAGTCATACTAATATATTAGTTGCACTAACATCCTTGCTTGCGCTAGGATTGTCAAGTGCATTGCGAGGAGACAATGGGAATGCGGCTGCAGCCATCGTTTCGACCGTTGGGAAATCTCGGTGCGGTCCTCGGCGAAAGCCCCTTCTGGGATGGCGGGGACTCGGTCTGGTGGGTGGATGTGCCAGGCCGGCAGCTCCTGCGCACCCGGCTGTCGACCGGCCTATCCGAATCGTGGCCGACTCCGGAAATTCCGGGCTTCGTCGTCCTTGCCGCGCCGGAGCGGCCCTATGTCGGCATGGAGAGCGGCATCCACGCCTTCCTGCCCGCTCGCGGCCAGTTCAGCCTCGTTGTCCCCAACTCCGGGCAGGGCCAGCGATTCAATGACGCGACGGTCGACGGCACCGGGCGGCTCTGGACCTCGCTGATGGACCTCGACCTGGCCGAAGGAAGAGGCAGCATTGTCGTGGTCACGCCGGATCTTCGTCTGCGCGAGGTCGAAGGCGGGCTGTCCATTCCCAACGGGCTCGCCGCCGATCATGCGTCCGCCCGCCTCTATTTTTCCGATTCGCATGCGGCCAGCCAGCAGATCTGGTACCTGCCCTGCGATTTCGCCAGCGGCGAGACCGGCGCCCGGGTGCCGTTTGCCGATCTCGAACCATTGCCGGGACGTCCCGATGGCGCGGCCGTCATACCCGCAGGACGGCGCTACTGGATCGCGGCCATCGATGGCGGGGTGCTGTACGGGTTCGATCCCGACGGGAAGCTGGCAGCGACCGTGGTACTTCCGTTTCCGGCGCCGACGAAGCCGGCATTCTTCGCCGGCCGCCTGGTCGTGACCGCCAAGGCCGCAGGGGATCATGACGGCCGGCCCGTGATTGCCGCCGGCCTGCCTGCGGAACTGCATGGGCCGGCACTGCCCTTCTGGCGGCACGCACCCCTGGTCGATTGAGGAAGCAGTCCCGATGCCCGAAGACAGGAACCTTGCATTGCGCAGCGCCCGCTGGTTCGACCCGGACGATCTTCGTTCCTTCGGGCATCGCAGCCGCATGCTGCAGATGGGCTACGACCATGCTGACTTTCGCGGCAAGCCGGTGATCGCCATTCTCAACACCTGGTCGGACCTCAACCAGTGCCATGTGCATTTCCGCCAGCGCGTCGAAGACGTGAAACGCGGCGTGCTGCAGGCGGGCGGCTTTCCGGTGGAACTGCCGGTTCTCTCCCTCAGCGAGAGCGCGGTGAAGCCGACGACGATGCTGTACCGCAACCTGCTGGCAATGGAGGTCGAGGAGCAATTGCGTTCCCATCCCGTGGACGGCGCCGTGATGATGGGAGGCTGCGACAAGACAACGCCGGGGCTCGTCATGGGCGCGGTGTCGGCGGGCCTTCCCGCGATCTTCCTGCCCGCCGGTCCGATGCTGCGCGGAAACTGGCGCGGCCGAACGCTCGGCTCCGGTTCCGATGCGTGGAAGCACTGGGACGACCGGCGTGCCGGTTCCCTGTCCGAGCGGGAATGGCAGGAGATGGAGAAGGGCATCGCCCGGTCGATCGGCCATTGCATGACCATGGGAACCGCATCGACCATGACGGCGATTGCCGAAACGCTCGGGCTGACCCTGCCCGGCGCCTCCTCCATTCCGGCCGCCGATTCCGGCCACCCGCGCATGTCGGCCGAGTGCGGTCGGCGCATTGTCGAAATGGTGCGCGAAAATCTGGTTCCGCGGCGGATCCTTACCGACAGGGCATTCGACAATGCCGCAACGGTCGCCATGGCGCTCGGCTGCTCCACGAATGCCGTCATCCATCTGATCGCCATGGCGCGAAGATGTGGTGTTGACCTCACGCTGGACGATCTCGATCGCAAGAGCCGCCGGACGCCGGTTCTCGCCAATCTGCGCCCGGTGGGAGACACCTACCTGATGGAGGACTTCTACTATGCCGGCGGGCTGCCGGCGCTGATGCGCCAGCTCGGAGAGCGACTGAACCTTTCCTGCCTGACCGTGAACGGCCGCACGCTCGGCGACAATATTGCCGGGGCCGAATGCTTCAATGCCGATGTGATCCGGCCGCTCGACAACCCGGTGCATGCGGAGGGTTCGCTTGCCGTCCTCAAGGGGAATCTCGCCCCGGACGGCGCGGTCATGAAGCCGGCCGCCTGCGATCCGCGCCTGCACGAGCATGAGGGTCCGGCATATGTCTTCGATTCCTATGCGGAGCTGAAGCGGCATCTGGACGACGAGAACTGGGACATTGCTCCGGACGCGGTGCTGGTGCTGCGCAATGCCGGGCCGCAGGGCGGGCCGGGAATGCCCGAATGGGGCATGATTCCCATGCCGAGGGCGCTGCTGAAACGCGGCTGCCGCGATATGCTCAGGCTCTCGGACGCGCGCATGTCCGGCACATCCTATGGCGCCTGCGTCCTGCACATTGCCCCGGAATCGCATGTTGGCGGCCCGCTTGCGCTGCTGCGCAATGGCGACCGCGTCCGGGTCAGCGTCTCGCAGCGACGGCTGGACATGGTGGTCGGCGAGGCCGAGCTGGCGGCGCGCCGCGCGGCCTGGACGCCGCCGCCGCCGCGCTACGGGCGTGGCTATGGCTGGATGTTCGCCCGCCATGTCCTGCAGGCGGACAAGGGCTGCGACTTCGACTATCTCGAAACCGGTTTCGGCCCATCGGCCGGAGAGCCCGAGATCTACTAGGAGAACCCGATGTCCGAAGCCGACGAACAGTTGCGCGCCCGCCTCATGCGCTGCTCGACCGCCTCGATCGCAACTGCCCTGCTGCGGCGCGGCTTGCGCAACCAGGTGATCCAGGGCAGCCGGCCGGTAGCGCGAAAGCCGCACAACATGGTCGGTCCCGCCTTCACCTTGCGGTACATACCGGCGCGCGAGGACCGCAATCCGGTCTCCGTCTTCACCAATGAGCGGCACCCGCAACGTCTCGCCATCGAGACCTGCCCGCCCGGACATGTGCTGGTCATCGACAGCCGCAAGGATGCCCGCGCGGCGTCGGCCGGGTCGATTCTCATCGCGCGCCTGCAGATGCGCGGCTGCGCCGGCGTGGTCACGGATGGCGGATTCCGGGACGCCGAAGGCATCGCCAGGCTGGACATCCCTGCCTATCACGTGCGCCCGTCCGCCCCGACCAATCTGTTGCTGCACGAGGCGATGGACATGAATGTGCCGATCGGATGCGGCGATGCGCCGGTCTTTCCCGGCGACATCGTGGTCGGCGACGGCGACGGCGTGATCGTCATCCCGGCGCACCTGGCGGAGGAGATCGCGGAAGAATGCTCGGCGATGGAATCCTTCGAGGCATTCGTCCTCGAGGAAGTCCGGTCCGGAAAATCGATTATCGGCCTGTACCCGCCCACCCGCGAGGACACGCATGAAAGATACCGGGCCTGGCAACGCGCGCGCGAGAAATGACCGTCGCGCCGGGACCGCAGCCGCCGGCCTGAAAGGCTCTAGCGCCGAGGGCAGAAAACCTCGTCATGGGCGGCGACGACCGCGCGCGCCTTCTGTGCGACCTCGGCGGCGCTGGCCCCCGGCCTGTACAGGCTCGAGCCGAGCCCGAAAATCCGGATGCCGGCTTCGCCATACGCTCTGAAATCCCGCTCCGATACCCCGCCGACCGCAATTGCCGGCACCTGCGGGGGAAGTACCGCGCCGATGGCCCGGATGCCGGCAGGGCCGAGTACCGAGGCAGGAAAGAACTTGAGCGCGCTGGCGCCGGCGTGCGTTGCGGCCAGCGCTTCCGTCGGCGTGAACACGCCGGGCACGGCCAGCATGCCCGATGTGCGCGCACGAGCGATCACGGCGCCATCGGTGTTGGGACTGACGACGAGATCGCCGCCGGCATCGCGCAGGCGATCCACCTGCTCGGCGGTCAGCACCGTCCCCGCGCCGACCAGCACCGTTGCCGGCGCCAGCCTGCGCGCAATTTCGATGGAGTCGAACGGATCGGGCGAGTTCAACGGGACTTCGATCGCCTCGAATCCGGCTTCGACCAATGCCGCGACAATGGCGGGCGCCTCGTGGGGACGCAGGCCGCGGAGGATGGCGATCAGACCGCGCTTCAGTTCGGGCCAGCCGGTTCGCTCCATTGTCTCAATTCTCCTGCCAGATCGAGCGGGCAGCGCCATGCAGCGCGCCGCGGGTCAGATCGGTCGCATCGCGGGTGGCAACCTCCAGTCCGGCGACGGCAATCGCGGTTTCGTAAGCCGCCGCCGTTTCGCCTCGCGCGACCAGGACCACCGGCCCCTTGCCGAATTCCCGGATCGCCGCGGCTATTTCGGCGCCGATCAGCAATCCGGACAGCCGCGCCCTCGATTGCCGCGCCCGGGCGGGATCGAGCAGCGCCGCCGCCCGCAGGTTGAACAATCTTGCTGTCAGCGGCGCTCCGGCCAGCATTTCCTCCACGGCCTCGCGGAAAGGCGGCATCGCGGTTTCCTCCTGCGCTTCCTGCAGCAGGCCGTGCAGCACCGAGTGCTGGCTGACGATCGAGAACAGTTCCCCGGTCATGCAGGTCAGAAAGCTGAGAAGAATACCTCCCTCGACCCTCGCCCATTTGGAATGGGTGCCCGGAAGACAGAACAGCGCCGACTGCAGGCCTTCCGCCACCGCGCCGGAAAGCTGTGTCTCCTCGCCGCGCATCACATCCTCGGATCCCGCCCGCCTCTGGCAGATTCCGGGCAAAATGCGCACGTCGCGGCGCGTTCTCCCGACCCGCACCGCGCTGGCATGCAGGCCGGAAAGCCTGGCGGGGGTCTCCAGGTAAGGCGCTTCGCACCATGCGCCGCGCGCTCCGGCCATTCCGGCAACGATCACGGGCAGATCTCCGGGGGCGCCCAGCGCGGCCAGATGGCTCTCCAGCACTTGCTCGAACCGGTCCGGCAGGCAGGCACGCATTCCTTCCGCGCTCGTCCGTTCCGCAAGCGTCTCTCCGTTGCCGCCGAGCAGCCATAGTCGAAAATTGGTGGTTCCCCAATCCACGGCTGCGCAGAAAGGAGTGGATGTTGCTTTCTGCATGGATGCTCTAGGCACGATATTTGAGGTGGATGTTCTTCTCTCTCGTATAGCCCAGCATTTCCTCGAAGGCTTCCTCCTTGCCGAAACCGGACTGCTTGTATCCGCCGAAGGGCATGCCGATCTCGTGCGTGCTGACGTCGTTGATCCAGACGTAGCCGGCCTCGATCCGCGCGGCCATGCGATGGGCGCGGTCGATGTCGTTTGTCCACACGGCAGCCGTCAGCCCCACATCGAGCGCATTGACCCGGCGGATGACATCGGCCTCGTCCCTCCAGCTCAATATGCTGAGGACCGGGCCGAAGACCTCTTCCCGGGCGATCCGCATGTCGTCCGTCACATCGGCGAAGACAGTCGGCTCGATGTAGAATCCGCCGGCAAGCGGGCCATCCGTCAGGGCCCTGCCGCCGAAGACCAGGCGCGCGCCTTCCGATTTGGCGATCTCGATATATTCGAGCGTCTTGCGATACTGCATCTCGCTGGAAAGGCTGCCCATGGTCGCGTCCGGATCCGTCGGCAGGCCGACGCGGATCGCCGACAGCGACTGCGGCAGTACCGACAGCACATCGTCGAGAATGTCCTCATGCACGAAAGCCCTGCTCGTCGAGCCACAGGACTGGCCGGCGACGCTGGTGAAATTCATGCCCCGGACCATTGCATGCGCCACCTGCGACGGATCGGCATCTGCGCACGCCACCAGCGCGTTCTTGCCCCCGAGTTCGAGCGTGAGACTCTTGAGCGTGTCCGAGGCGGCGCGCATCACCGCCCGGCCGGCATTGATGCTGCCGATCAGGGCGATCTTGGCGACAGACGGGTGCGAGACAAGGGCTGCGCCTGTCTCCCTGCCGCCGGTCACGTAGTTCAGGACGCCGGCCGGGAACAGGCCGCCGATCAGTTCCGCCACGCGGATCGCCGAGAGCGGCGTCTGTTCCGCCGGCTTGACGACCACGCAATTGCCGGCCGCCAGCGGCGCGGCGACGCGGCCGCAGACGAAAAGTGTCGGATGATTGAAGGCCGCGATGCGGGCGACCACGCCGAACGGCTCCTTCATGGTGTAGTTGAGCACGCCCGGCCCCAGCGGCAGCGTGCTCCCCTTGAGTTCGAGAACAAGCCCCGCGAAATAGTCGAAATACTCCGCCGAAAGCCGGACATCGGTGCGCATTGCCGGCAGCGGATTGCCACTGTCGAGCGCGTCGATGAGCGCCAGTTCCTCGACATGTTCGCGCAGAATGACGGCGGCCTGACGCAGGAGCTCCGACCTCTCCCGCGCCGGCAGGTCGCGCCAGGCGGGAAAGGCTTCCCTGGCCGCGGCGACGGCCCTGTCCACATCCTCGGGCCCGGCATCGGCGACGGCACCGAGAAAGGCGCCCGTCGCCGGGCTGTTGATCGGCATCTCCCGGCCGGTTTGCACCGGCTGCCATTTGCCGCCGTAGTAGATGTGGCCGCGGGCGCGCAGGATCGGCGCGAACTCCGCGGCGGATTGCAGCGTATCTTGCGGATGAGCTGGCATGTTCGACTCCCGGGTCAGACAAACAAGTGACGAAGCGGACTGGCTGGCGGAGAGGTCCATGTGCCGCATAGCCGGCGATCGTGATTCCGGTCCGCGACGGCATTTCAGGTGGCCTCCCGTTCCGCCGTCCCATGGAGGGGAACCTGGCGGCCGAAGGAATCCGTAAGCAGCCGCGCCTGCTCCGATTCCTGCAGGATCCATCTTTCGAAAAGCCGGACACCGGCGCGATTCTGCGAGCGCCGGGGGTAGACGATGAAATAGCCGTCCTCGGTGGTGACCGTGTGCTCGAACGGACGGATCAGGCGGCCGGCTCGCAGATCCTCTTCGACCAGCGCAATCTGTGCCATGGCGACACCCAGATTGTCGAGCGCCGCCTGATAGGCCAGTCCGGAATTCTCGAACTTCAGGCCGCCATTGCCGTCGACTTCGCGCGCGCCGGCCGATTCGAGCCAGCGCGGCCAGTCGCGGGGCCGGTTCAGCGAGCACAGCAGCGTGAACCGCTTGAGGTCATCCGGATTCCGCAGCGGCGGCGAAGTCTTCAGCAGCGCCGGACTGCAGACCGGCGTGATGACCTCGCCGAACAGACGCCGGCAGATCAGCCCTTCCGGCGGCCGCGAACCGGAGTAGATGGCGACATCGATGTCCTCGCGGCTGAAATCCACGACGCGATGCGAAGTGGTGATCCGCACGTCCTGACGATTGTCGAGCGCATGCAGCCGCACCAGCCGGGGCACCAGCCAGCGTATGGCGAAAGTCGGCGGAAGCTTGATGCGCAACACGGTGGAGGCCGGTTCGCCGGCTACCTGGTTGACTCCGTCCTGGATCAGGTCGAAGGCCTCCCGCAGCGCACGGAACAGGATCTCGCCCTTGGGCGTCAGCGCGATGGCGCGATGATAGCGAATGAAAAGCTTCACGCCGAGTGCCGCTTCCAGCGTGTTGACGTGATGGCTGAGCGCTCCCTGCGTCACGCAAAGCTCGGCCGCCGCATTCGTGAAGCTCAGATGCCGGGCAGCGGCCTCGAAGGCACGCATCGCCTTGAGGTGGTCGAGCCGGCGCATTTCCGGAGCGCGCTGCACCGTCACACCCGCCGATGCAGCCGGCGGTCGATCGCCAGCAGGACGCTGCTGCCCAGCGCCGCAACCACCGTCACGATCAGCGCAATCGCCATGATCATGTCGACATTGTGCAATCCGATCGCCCGCATGAGC
>CAYLSN010000053.1:0-4924 GCA_964386015.1 uncultured Rhizobiaceae bacterium
GATTTGTAATCAGGGGGTCGCGGGTTCGAGTCCTGCCGGGGGCACCATTAAAATCAACCGGTTGGAGCCGGTTTCTCAACCGTTTCCTATCCGCCGGTCCTGCAGGCAGACGCTTGTTGCAGGGCCGTCGCCGCCTGTCAGGCGGCGACCCGCTCGAAGAGCGCCGCAATGCCCTGGCCGCCGCCGATGCACAGGGTTTCGAGTCCGTAGCGGGCCTCGCGCCGGGACATTTCGCGCAGCAGCGTTGCCAGGATCCGGCCGCCGGTCGCTCCCACCGGATGCCCGAGGGAAATGCCCGAGCCATTGACGTTCATCCGCTCGAAATCGGCCGGAGCGAAGTCCCATTCGCGGGTGCATGCCAGCACCTGGGCGGCGAAGGCCTCGTTGAGCTCGATCAGGTCGATATCGGCAAGGGTCAGTCCGCTGCGATCCAGGACCTTGCGCACCGCAGGCACCGGGCCGATGCCCATCTCCGCCGGGGCGACGCCGGCGACTGCCCAGGAGACAAGCCGCGCCAACGGGGTGAGTCCGTGTTTCTCCGCCATCTCCCGGCTGCAGACGATTGCCGCGGCAGCCCCGTCATTCTGGCCGCTGGCGTTCCCTGCCGTGACGGTCGCCTCCGCATCTACATCCGCCCGGACCGGACGCAGCTTCGCCAACGCCTCGAGGCTGATGTCGGGCCGGGGATGCTCGTCCAGGCGCACGGTCAGGCTGCCCTTGCGCTGCGGCACCTCGATCGGAACGATCTCGTCGTCGAACCTTCCCTCCTGCTGCGCGCGCAATGCCCGCAAGTGCGATTCGAGGGCGAGGCGGTCCTGTTCCTCGCGCGGGATGCGGTACTTCCTGCGCAGGTTCTCCGCCGTTTCCAGCATGCCGCCGGGCACGGGATGATTTTTGCCCCCCGCTGTGACGCGGCCGCGCGCCAGCGAGTCCGCGAACTCCATGCGGTCTCCCCTGGCGCCCCAGCGCAGGGAGGTGCTGAAGAAGGGCGCATTGCTCATGGATTCCGCGCCGCCCGCGATCACCAGATCCGAGGCGCCGGTGGCGACCTGCATGACGCCATAGATCACCGCCTGCAGCCCCGATCCGCAACGCCGGTCGATTTGCAGCCCGCCGGCCGAATTCGGCAATCCGGCATCGAGCGCGACCACCCGGCCGAGCGCCGGCGCCTCCATGCTCGGATAGCATTGGGCAAAGATCACATCGTCCACGGCCTCCGGCGGCAGGCTCGTGCGGCGCAGAAGCTCCGACACCACCGAACTGCCGAGGACGTGCGCCGGAACATCACGAAACACGCCGCCGAACCGGCCGACGGCCGTGCGCACCGGCTCACAGATCCAGACTTCCCTCAAGCCATCGTCTCCCATTTTCCCGGCGGTCGCGTGTCAGGACGAGCGGCTGCGACGTGCCGGCCTCCGAATCCGGTCGCCTTTCATTCGGTCGAACGAATAATACGGCGGCGATGGCCCTGTCCACTTCAACGAGGAGAAGCGCAGGGAAATAATCGGGTCGACCTTGCGATGAACGCGGCAGGGCCGGGCCGCGGGAAGGCTGACGCCCCGGCGCCGCGGCCGGGGCAGGGATGCGGACTACTGCGCCTCGGCGAACTTCTTCTCTGCCTCCGCCAGCGCCTCGCGAGCCGGAATTGCGTCAACGAGGACCCGTGCCACGGCTTCGTTCAGGACGCCCTGGAGGGTGCGGGTGTTGCATTGCGTCGGCTCCATCCAGCTATTGGCGCTCCAGGCGTCGATCATGGTCGAAACCCAGGCGTTTTCCGGCTGGGCGAAGAACGGGTCGTCCAGCAGCGATCTGCGCGTCGGAACCTGGCCGCCGACCGTGGCCCACAGGCGCACGCCGTCGCGGCTGAGCATGTGATCGACGAATCTGGCGGCCTCTGCCATGTGCGGCGACTTGTTCCAGACTGTCGTCCACCAGCCGGAGACGGGCATCGGCCCGCTCCTTGCGCCATCCCAGGACGGCCAGGCCATGATGCCGATATTCTCGACGCCGAACTCGGCTGCCTTGGCGATGACGCTGTAGCGGAGATTCGAGGTGATGGCGATGGCATAGCGGCCGGCAATGAACTGTTCGGTAATGTCGTCGACATTGTAGATGATCGCATCCTGCGGCGTGACGCCATGCTCCTTGATGAGGTCGACGGTGTATTGCAGCGATCTTTCGCCCAGATCCGTCGCCCAGTGGGCGGTGCAGCCCTCGAACACGGGTTCGTCGCCCGAGAGCATGCCGATGAGCGTCGGCGTACTTTCCGTCTTGAGCGGCGCCAGCGGAACTCCGAAGCCCCAGACGTCGGTGACACCGTCGCCGTCCTTGTCGCTGGTCAGCTTCCTGGCGGCGTCGAGCAGCGCGTCCCAGGTGGTGAGCGAGGCGGGATCGATCCCGGCCTCCGCCAGCAGGTCCTTTCGGTAGTAGATGATGCTCGCCCCATGGAAGAGCGGCAGAGCCACGAGCGTTCCCTCATGGCGCGCCGCTTCCCAGCCCGCCTTGACGAAGAAGTCATCCCTGTCTTCCTGCGGCCAGGCATTGACGACGAGTTCCTCCATGTCGGCGCCGGCGCCCGACTGCTGCAGTCCGCCGAGATTCTTTGCATCGATCCAGACAATGTCGGGATTATTGCCGGTACGGTGGCCGAGGAAGAATTTCGACGGCATCTGCGCGAAATCCTGCGGCTCGACGACAATGCGTATGTCCGGATTGGCTGCGTGGAAATCGTCGATCATCTGCTTGAGGGCGATTTCGCGCGGCGATGTCTTCGCCGGGTCGAGAAATGTCCACATGGTGACCGTGGTCTCGGCAAAGGCGGCCGACGACAGAAGCATGGCCGCCGAAAATGCGACCGCTCGTGCGTTCGATCTTGCAAGCATTGCGTTTCCTCCGAGCCTCTTTCCTCCCGAGAGCCGTCGCGCCGAGGCAAGCGCGACCGCCGATGATGTTCAGTCGCCGCCAGGGCGCAGGGCGCGACCGCTGTCCGGATCAAAGACATGCAGCCGCTCGACGATGAAGCCGAGGCGGACCGGCGTTCCCTTCTCGAAATGCGCTCCGGCATCGGCGCGGCAGCAGAACTCCGTGCCGCGCGGTGTCACGGCGTAGAGAATGATGTCAGGTCCGGAGAGCTCGACCTGCGACACCAGCGCCGGTTCGCCAATGCCCGCGCCCGGGTCCAGCGGCCGTACCGCCTCCGCCCTTGCGCCGAGCTGGATGCGGCGCCCGTCGAGCTGCGCGAACCGTTCGCCCATGCCCTCGATCGCGATCTCGTCCCGATCCGTCTGGACGATCAGGCGCTGCCCCTCCACCCTGGCGCGGCCGTCCAGCAGGACGATCTCGCGCTCGCCGACGAAATTCGCGACGAAGACATTGGCGGGACGCTCGTAGATCTCGCGCGGGGTGGCGAATTGCTGGAGGCGCCCCTTGTTGAATACCGCGATGCGGGTCGACATCGACATGGCCTCCGCCTGATCGTGCGTCACATAGACAATGGTCGAACCGAGGCGGTCGTGCAGCGACTTGAGGTCGTGGCGCATCCGGATGCGCAGGCGCGCATCGAGGTTGGACAGCGGCTCGTCCAGCAGGAAGACGCGCGGATCACGGACCATGGCGCGTCCGAGGGCAACACGCTGCTGCTGGCCGCCGGACAGCTCCTTCGGGTAGCGGTGCAGGAGCTCGCCGACGCCCAGCATGTCGGCAACGCGCGTCACCCGTTCCTCGATCTCCTGCCTGGCGACGCGCCGTCCGCGGGCGCGCAACGGGAAGGCGATATTCTCGAAGACGGTCAGATGCGGATAGAGCGCGTAGCTCTGGAACACCATGGCGATGTCACGCCTGTCGGGGCTGACATCGTTGACCACGCGATCGCCGATGCGGATCTCGCCGCCATCGGCACGGATGAGGCCGGCAAGCAGGTTGAGGGTCGTCGACTTGCCGGAACCGGACGGGCCGAGCAGGGACACGAACTCTCCCTCCTCGATTGCAAGGTCCAGCTCGCTCAGGGCCGCGACATCTCCGAACCACTTGCTGACCTTGTCGAAACGCACCGAACTCATGGGTTGTCTCCTCAGCTCTTGACGCCACCGCTCGTCATGCCGCCCAGGAAGTAGCGCTGGAACAGGACGAAGACGGCGATGACCGGCAGGATGGACAGGATGGCCGATGCCGTCAGCGGCCCCCATTCGCGGCCGTAGAAGCCGAGATATCCGTAGATCGCCAGAGGCAGGGTCTTGCTGTGCTCCGAAGAGACCATCACCACGGCGACGACGAAATCGTTCCAGGCGAAGGTCAGCACGAACAGCCCCGAGGCGACGAGACCGGGTCCGGACAGAGGCAGCACGACCTTGCGCAGCGTCGAAAGACGCGAATAGCCGTCGATGCGCGCCGCATGTTCGAGCTCGACCGGCAGTGACAGGAAGTAGGCATAGAGAATCCAGACGACGATCGGCAGCTGATAGGCGATGTAGAGCAGGGACAGGCCGGCGCGGCTGTCGAGCAGACCGAGATTGGCGAGAAAGGTGAAGGTCGGCACCAGGAGCGAGGGCAGGGGGATGCTCATCAGCGCCACAACCGAGAACATCAGGACGCCCTTGCCGCGAAACTGCTGCCGCGCCATCGCATGGGCCGCGAGGCTTCCGATCGCCAGTGAACCGATGACTGCCGCGGCGGAGACGATGGTGCTGTTCCAGATGTACCGCTCGATTCCCGTCCGGAAGAGCAGTGCGTAGTTCTCCAGCGTCGGCTGCGTCGGAATCAGCTCGGGCGGATGGCGAAGCACCGCCTCGGGCGACTTCAGCGAGGTCGAAAGCCCCCAGAGAATCGGAAACAGCGCCGCCACGACGATTGCGGCGTTGACGATGCCGTTCGCCAGGACGCGCATGCGCGCGCGCCGCCGCCAGCGTGGCACGGCCCGGCTCATCGT
>CAYLSN010000053.1:4952-12560 GCA_964386015.1 uncultured Rhizobiaceae bacterium
CGCGATCAGCACCAGATTGAACAGGAAGACGAGGAAGGCCAGCGCATTCGCCTCGCCCATGCGGAACTCGACGAAACCGAGCCGATACATGGCGAGGCCGAGAGTCTGGGTCGAATTGTTGGGGCCTCCTCCCGTCAGGATGAGCGCGAAGGTAAGGACATTGACGAAATGGATCATGAGCCGGACGACAGTGATGAGGATCGGAATGCGCATGAGAGGCAAGGTGATCCGGCGGAAACGGTAGAAGGCGCTCGCCCCGTCGACCCTCGCCGCGTCGTAGAGCTCCGGCGGAATGCTCTTCAGGCCGGCGAGAAGCAGGATCATGGCGAATGCGCTGTCCCGCCAGACGGCGTTGAAGATCAACGCCGCCATGGCAAGCTGCGGGTCGGCGAGGATGGTGGCGTCGCCGAAACCGAAGGGGCCGAGCGCGGCGCCGATCAGTCCGGCATCGCGCGAGAACATCCAGCGCAGCAGAAGCGAGCCGACCAGCATCGATATGACATAGGGCACCAGAGCGACGGCGCGCATGGCGACATTCCAGCGCGTGTCGCGTTCGAGATACAGCGCCAGGGCAAAGCCGACCGTGAGCGTGAGGGTGAGGGCGCCGGCGGTGAAGATCGTGGTGGCGAAGAAAGCGGCGACGACCATGGGCGAGGTGAGGACGCGCCAGTAATTGCCGAAGCCGCGAAACTCGGTCAGCTCGAAGAAGTCGACCCGGTAGAGGCTGTAGTAGAATCCGATGGCGAGGGGGATGGCGACGAACAGTACTTCCATCACCACCAGGGGCAGGACGAAGCCGAAGGTCCGCAGTTCGTCCAGGTCGAACCGACGCCGCCTGCGCGCCGGGGCGGCACGGGAAGAGGCGGATGCCGGCGCGGAAGCGACCGACATCATCCCGTAGCTCCCGCCTGCCGCATTCCGGCCATGCGGCGTGCCTCGCGCCTTGCCTGCAACTCCGCTTCCCGTCGACGGCATGCGCCGCCCCGCGGCCTGCAATGGGTCATTGCTTCCTCCCCGGCTCCGGACCTCAGTCCATCAGGAGACCTCCATTGACGTCGATCAGCTCGCCCGTGATGTAGCGCGCTCCTTCCGAAGCAAGGAACAGCACCGCCGGGGCCACGTCCTCGGGCAGGCCGCGGCGTGCCAGCGGGATGGTTGCGCGCAGCACTTCCGGATCGTTGCTCAGATTGAAATCCTTCGAAAACTCGGTTCCGATGATGGAACCCGGCGCCACGCCGTTGACGAGGATTTTGTCGGGCGCGAATTCGTGAGCGGCAGACATTGTCAGCGCCCAGACGGCCGCCTTCGAGGAGGAGTAGTGTGCGTAGGGAAGCCGGCCGCCCGTCTTGCCGGAAATCGAGCAGATATTGACGATGCGCCCGCCGCCGCGCCTGCGCATCTCCGGGACGACCGCCTGCATGCACCAGAGCTTGCCCTTGATGTTGACGCCGTAGATCCGGTCGAATTCGGCATCGGTGATTTCCTCGATCCTGGCGAGGCCGACCACCCCGGCATTGTTGACGAGCACGTCGATGCCGCCGAAATGTGCCGCGGCCTGGCGCACGACCTCGAAGACGGCCCCGCGGTCGGTCACGTCGAGCCGGAAAGCGGCGGCGTTGCCGCCTTCGCTGCGGATCCCGGCGGCCGTTGCCTCCGCCGCCGTCCCGTCAATATCGGTCACGGCGACCGCGGCTCCCTCGCGGCCGAAATGCTCGGCAATCGAGCGGCCGATGCCGGCACCGGCACCCGTAGCGAAGACGACCTTTCCTTGCAGCTGGTAATCCATGTCCTTCTCCCCGATCGGGATCAGCGGCCGCCTGTGACGTCGACCAGCGCCCCCGTGATGAACGATGCCTTGTCCGAGAGCAGGAACGCGATCGTTTCCGCCACTTCCGACGGCTGTCCCGGCCGCCCGAGCGGGATGATCCTGCCCATTCTCGCATAGTGTTCGGGACCGTCGGCTTCATGCGCCTCGGTGACGATGGTCGCCGGCCGGATGGCGTTGACGCGGATGCCAAGCGGCGCCGCCTCGGTGGAGAGGCCGAGCGTGAGCCCGTCGATCGCCGCCTTGGCCGCGCCGTACAGCACAAGGCCAGGCACGCCATCCTTGCGGGCGACGGCGCCGCCGCGGCGCGAACAGTCCGACGAGATGTTGACAATGGCGCCCCCCGAGCCCCCGCCGGTCCTCGACATGCGCCGGATGGCTTCGCGCGCGCACAGGATGGCGGAGGCGACATTGAGTGCAAGCATCGCCTCGATATCGGCGGCGCTGGCATCGGCCACCGCGCGGCCATGTTCCCCGAGGATGATCTTGGCGCCGCCGGCATTGTTGACGAGAGCGGTGACGCGCCCGAGCTCGGCATCCACCTGGCGGAACATTGCCTCGACCTCGGCTTCCCTGGTGACGTCGGCGCGGATGGCGACGGCGCGGACTCCGTGGTCGCGGCAGTCCTGCGCGACCCTTTCCGCCGCCTCCCGCGACGAAAGATAGTTCACGGCCACATGATAGCCCTCGCGCGCCAGCACCCGGCAGGCCTCGGCCCCGATTCCACGGCTTGCTGCGGTCACTACCGCCACCTTGCTCATGCACCCGCTCCTTCCTCTGCCTTGCTGCACGGATCCGTTGCGCCGGTCGTG
Organism: uncultured Rhizobiaceae bacterium; assembly: GCA_964386015.1. Classification (GTDB taxonomy): domain Bacteria; phylum Pseudomonadota; class Alphaproteobacteria; order Rhizobiales; family Rhizobiaceae; genus CAYLGY01. The sequence goes on from CAYLSN010000053.1 coordinate 7,590, forward strand.
CCGCCACCGTGCCCCGACGTCCCGGCAATTCCGTCCCGGCTCCAGCGATAGCGCGGCCGCCAGCCGAGAAGCTCGACCGCACGGCCGATTGCATAGAGGGGCCGTTCGCCGGAGACGGTTTCCAGTCCCGGAACCCGCCCGTAACGGGCGGCAGCGAGTTCACGCACGTCCTCGTCGGCAAAGGGACGGTCGGCGCCGACCTGGATCAGTTCGAAGCCGCGCCAATGCGCATCGAGTGCGCTGGCAAAGGCGGCGCCGGCATCGCGGGCGTCGATATAGGCATAATTGCTCCTCGCCGCCTGGGCCGGATCGCCCAGCCTCTTTGCGACATGGCGTTCGAAATCCGCCGGGTCCCAGACCACCGGCAGCCGGATGGCGAGCGCCGGTATGCCGAGCCTCCGGCTGACCAGCGCGCAAAGCTGTTCGCCGACAAGCTTGGAGAGGCCGTAGCCCTCGCAAGGCCGGGCTGGGTGGGTTTCATCGACCGGCAGACGGTCGGGCGCGAGGTTGCCCGGCGCCAGCGCCAGACCGATGGCCGTCTGGCTCGATGCATAGACGAGACGTCCGGCAAAGCCCGTGCGGATCATCGCGAAAGCCAGCTTCGCCGCAAGCCCGGCATTGGCAAGGAAGACCGTTTCCTCCGGATCGCGGTCGAGATCGGGAATGGCGGCGAGATGCAGGACAGCGTCCGAGCCGGCGACGGCCATGTCCAGGCCGGGCCAGCTGGCGAGATCGGCGCTCGTGAATTGCGATCCGGAAGGCAAGGGGCGATGCAGGGGGTTGCGGTCGACCGCGTGCACCGAGTGGCCCCGCTCGAGTACGGCGTCGAGAACATGCCGGCCGAGACGTCCTGCCGCACCGGTCACCAGCACGCGCATCAGAACCTTCCAAATTCCGTGTACAGATCGGCGAGCGAGCGCTTGCCGTCGATGGCTTCCCGGATCTGGTCTTCCTTTCGTCCGATTGCCTCCGCCTTTTCCAGGACTTCGACGATGATTTCCGACGGAATGAAAACAATGCCGTCCTCGTCGCCGAAGACGTAGTCGCCGGGGTTGACCCGGACGCCGCCAATGTTCACGCCGCAGTTGAAGTCGATGATGTTGAAGCGGCCGACCGCATCGCCAGGGCTGGTGAACTTGTGGAATACCGGAAAGCGCTCCCTGCGGATGAAGGCGGTGTCGCGGATTCCTCCGTCGACCACAGCGCCAACGCAGCCGCGCCTGGCAGCGCCGCGGCTCCACAGCTCTCCCCATACCCCGGTAACCTGGTCGCCCATGGTGTCGTAGCAGGCGACGACATGCGGCACGAAACTGTCGATGACGCGCGGGCCAAGGCGCTTGCGGATGTCCATCTCGGCGTTCGACATGCCGACTATGGTAAAGGCGGGACCCGCCACCATCTGCGCCGGATCCAGCGGCCGCAACGAATGATGCGCGAACTGGTGGCGCAGGCCGTAGCCGTCGAGCACATCGCAGACGGCAGGGGTGTAGAGCCTGCGGAAGCGTTGGGCGATGGCCGGCCAGTCGGGTTCGCTCATGTCTTCCTCCTTTCACCAGGCGGGCATGCTGGGATGCCAGCCGGGACGGGCCTGATCGGCGATCGCGGGATTGAGGAACCTGTCGGAAGCGGCGCCGGACCGCGCAAGCTCGGCATAGCGGGCGAGCTTGTCCTCGTCGATCTCGATGCCGAGGCCCGGCCCTTCCGGCGGGCTGACAACCCCGCCTCTGGGCTCGATCTTGCCGCCGGCGAGAATATCGTCGACGAGATGCAGGTTCATGCAATCGATGGCCAGCTTGAGATTCGGCATGGCGCAAGCTGCATGGATCATCGCCGCCCAGCCGATTCCGAGTTCGGCGCTGGAGTGCATGCCGAGGTCGATGCCGGTCGCTGCGCACATCCGGTCGACCGCGATGGTGGCGCGCACCCCGCCCCAGTACCAGAGATCGGACAGCACGATGTCGATGGCCCCGATCGCGATGGCCGGGTGAAACTCCTCGAACTGGGTCACGCACATATTGGTTGCGAGCGGCGTCGTCACGCTCTTGCGGACCTGGGCCATGCCGGCTGCGTTCCAGCACGGGTCCTCGTAATATTCCAGCCCGATGGCGTCGAGGTCGCGGCCGATGCGGATGGCAGTGGCCGGTGTCCAGCTCCCCTGCGGGTCGAGGCGCAGGCGCATGTCGCGCCCGAATTCCGCCCGCAATGCCTCCATCGTGTCGCGATCTGTCTCGGGCGGGAAATAGCCTCCCTTGAGCTTGATTGCGTCGAAACCGTAACGGGAAACCTGTTCACGGGCATGCGCGACGACCTCGTCGACCGTGTGGACCTTCCCTGCGCCTTCTGCGTTCGCGTGCCGGAAGAAGACATAGGCGGCGACGGGAACTTCGCGGCGGACCCGGCCACCCAGCAGCCGGTATACCGGTTCGCCCGTCGCCTTGCCGACAAGATCCAGCAGCGCGATCTCGATGCCGGCCATCAGCGGCTCCGGTTTCTCGAATGGATAATAGTTCCAGTGCTTGATCCGTTGCAGGATGTGGGCGGCGTCCCAGGGGTTCTGGCCGAGGATCACCGGTTCGAACCGCTTGAAGATCGCGGCGCCGTAGCGTCCCGACAATTCGCCCCAGCCAACCAGCCCGTTCTGCGTCGTCACGCGGATGACTGTCCGGGAGTAGGAGGAGAGGGACCCGTAGCAGGTGAGGATCGGCGCCTCGATCGGGATGACGACAGGAATGACCTCGATGCTGGCGATGCGCATGTCGTCTGTCCCCGCCTCGCGGCGTTCCTGAGCAGTGCTGTCGGCCGGCATGTAGTCCATGGCTCCCTCCACTCAGCCTCCGCGCGGTGAATTGCGCCGGAATCCGGCGCGACCCCTATTGTCCGGGAGGCAGCTCCTCCTCGCCGAAATAGCGTTGTTCGGCCCGTTCCAGCAGCGCGATCATCGCTGCCCGCGCTCCGGACGGATCGCGTTCGCGCAGTGCCGAAACGAGGCGCCGGCGATCCTCGACCGCCCGTTTGCGGTTCTCGGGCGTAACGACCCGGCGCCGCAGATGGCGCCACATTTCGCTGTCGCGCAGGTCCCAGAGATGTTCGACCACCTGGGCGAGGATGCCGTTGCGAGCGCACCTCGCCAGCGAAACATGGAAGCGATGGCCGAGCTTGTCGTCGAAATCTCCAAGGGTGGGGTAGACCTCCGCCATCTCGTCGACAAGCCGGCCAAGTTCGGCGATTTCCTGATCCGTCGCCATCAGGGCGGCCTTCATGGCGAGGTCCGGCTCGATCAGCCGTCGCGCCTGAAACTGCTCCAGCGGACCCGGGCCGGGGTCACCATCCCTCGACCACGGCATCAGCGGCTGCGTGCCCGGCAATTGACGTACATAGGTGCCGTCGCCGGTGCGTACCTCGATGAACCCCGCCGCCTCGAGTGCGATCATGGCCTCCCGCACGGATGGACGGCTGACTCCGAGCATGGCTGCCAGTTCACGCTCCGCCGGAAGCCTGTCTCCCGGGCGCAGCGCGCGCGAACGGATCAGCTCCTGGATCTGTTCGGCGATCTGCTCGTAGACGCGTCGCGAGCGAACGATCTGCAGTTTCGCGACTGGCGTGGCGGCGGAATTGCTCATCGGTCTGACCATTACTCGTATTTCAATAATTGGTATGACCAATAACGCAATAGGTCAACCCCCATCTTGCCTTTTCGGCACTTGCGGCTATCGCCGAAGAGCGTTCCGGCGGCCAGCGTCGGAGCGAGCGAAGAGGATGATGCTGTTGGAAGGGCGCTACTCGAGCCGCTTTCCGAGCCTTCCCGCCAGGTCCTGGATGTACTGGAAAGCCACGCGGCCGGAGCGCGAGCCCCGGGTTGTCGCCCATTCCAGCGCCTCCTGGCGCAGCGTCTCGCGCGGCAGGTCGAGGCCGTAATGGTCGGCATATGCCCCGACCATCTCGAGATACTCGTCCTGGGAACACTTGTGAAAGCCGAGCCACAGTCCGAACCGGTCCGAGAGGGAGACCTTTTCCTCCACCGCCTCGGACGGGTTGATCGCGGTTGACCGCTCATTCTCGATCATGTCGCGCGGCAGAAGGTGGCGGCGGTTGGAAGTGGCATAGAAAACGATATTGTCCGGCCGCCCTTCGACGCCTCCTTCGAGCGCCGCCTTGAGCGACTTGTAGGAAGTATCGTCCTGGTCGAAGGACAGGTCGTCGCAGAACAGGATGAAACGGGGATCCGTGTCGCGGATGAGGGCCATCAGCACCGGCAGGGTGGCAATGTCCTCGCGATGGATCTCGACCAGCTTCAGCCTGCCGCCCCCGGTCTCGGCGGCAACCTGCGCATGCGCCGCCTTGACGAGCGACGACTTGCCCATGCCGCGCGCGCCCCACAGCAGCGCATTGTTGGCAGGCAGTCCGGCAGCGAAGCGGCGCGTATTGTCGACGAGAATGTCGCGCACACGATCGACGCCGCGAATGAGCCCGATCGCGACGCGATTGACGCGCGGCACCGGCTGCAGCGTTTGCGTCTCTGCATTCCAGACGAAGCAGTCGGCCTGATCGAGATCGGGCAGGGATGGCTCGCGCGGCGCCAGGCGCTCCATCGCGTCGGCCAGGCGGGCAAGGTCGCGGGATATCTTCTCGACAAGTTCGCTGTTCATGATCTGGCAGGACCGGATTCTGTTCGGGAGCCCTGTGTTTGCATGGAAGCCGCCGGGGAGCAAGGGCGGGATCGGGATCTATAAAGGAAGATTATTGGTGGCACTGCCATGATGATTGGTTTCGCCCGATCAGGTTGGTTAAGCAGGAGACCGGAACCGAGTCAGGAGTTTTGGGCCTGTGTTCAGCGCAACCGAGATACGCCAGTCCGTCAGCGAGCAGCGCGCATTCGTGCAGCGTCTGTTCGACGAACTGGCCGAGAGGAGCAGAGGGAGTCGCGGCATCCGCCGGGACAGCTTCGGAGACGGCGAGAACCTCGCGCACGAG
>CAYLSN010000054.1:0-12502 GCA_964386015.1 uncultured Rhizobiaceae bacterium
GGACAAGCCCGGGGATGACGAGCATTGGGGGGACAAGCCCGGGGATGACGAGCATGGGGGGGACAAGCCCGGGGATGACGAGCATGAGAGGGACAAGCCCGGGGATGACGTGCGTTGGCGGGCGCCGCACGACCCAATGCGCGGGATCGGGCGGCGGATCGCTATGCGCCGAGTTCCGCCAGCGCCTCGTCGATGCCGGGAATCTCCATCTGGAACTGGATGATCTGCCCGTCGAGCCGGGTGACGGCAATCGTCGCGGAAGTAGCCGACTTCAGCTGTGCGACGAAGTCACCGCTCATGCCGAGCCGCGCCTTGCAGCCGCGCGTCGAGCATTCGACGAAGGGAGCGGTGACCGGCTGGCCGCCCTGCAGCGTGACGGCGACGCCTGGCTGGATCAGCACGTCGGTCAGCGTCAGGAACTCCGAGAGCAGCTGGCCCTCGGCATTATAACCCACCAGCCAGACGAGAAGGTTGGCATTGTTCTCCTTGTTGATGACGCGGAAATTGGCGCTGCATACCTTGCGCACCGGCTCGCCGCCCTCATTGCAGACGACCGTCCAGCCGCCGAAGCTGCGCGTGGTGCGGGTATTCTCCGCGTCGCCGGCGCTGCGCGAGCTCTTTCCGGCCGGCGCCTGCGCCACCTGCTGCGGCTGCGAGGCGATCGCCGTGGTCGAGCTGCGGAAGGCGGAGGCCAGCTTCTCGGTGGCGCTGGGAACGAAGGCCATCACCGCCAGTCCGACAATTGCAAGCATGGCAAGCGCCGCGATCCAGAAGATGCCGCGCCGTTTCGACCTCCGACCTTTTCGCATGATACAGTACTCCCCCGCATCGCCCGCCGGGATGCTTGCGAGCTGTATAGTTCAGTCCGCTGCCGATGACAATGATTCTATTGGCGGATCTTCCCGGTGGCGTGATACTCCAGATACCAGCTGGCGAAGGCGGCGATGCCTTCGGCGATCGGCGTCGACGGCGCGAATCCCGTCGCCGCCTGCAATGCCGAGACATCGGCGAACGTCTCCGGCACATCGCCCGGCTGCGGCCCGGCCAGCTCGATCTGCGCCTTGCGGCCGAAGGCCTGTTCCAGCGCCGCGACGAAATCTCCGAGCCGCACCGGATCGGCGTTGCCGATATTGTAGATGCGGAAGGGGGCGCTGCTCGTCGCCGGATCGGGCGCCGTCGCGTCCCAGCCCGGATCGGGTTCGGCAATCCGGTCGCTCGCCCGGATCACGCCCTCGGCAATGTCATCGACATAGGTGAAGTCGCGGGCATGGTCGCCCCGGTTGAACAGCCGGATCGGCTGCCCGTCGAGAATGGCGCGCGCGAACAGCATCGGCGCCATGTCCGGCCTGCCCCAGGGGCCGTAGACCGTGAAGAAGCGCAGGCCGGTGGTCGGCAGCCGGTAGAGATGGCTGTAGGCATGCGCCATCAGCTCGTTGGCGCGCTTGGTGGCGGCGTAGAACTGCAGCGGGTGGTCGACGCCGTCATGTTCGCGAAAGGGCATCCGGCGATTGGCGCCGTAGACGCTGCTCGTGCTGGCATAGGTGAGATGCGCCGTGCCCGCATGCCGGCATGCCTCGAGAATATGGGTGAAGCCGACCAGATTGCTCTGCACATAGGCCAGCGGATTCTCGATCGAATGGCGCACCCCCGCCTGCGCGGCGAGATGGATGACACGATCGAACCGGTGCCGGGAGAAGCATTCCTCCACCGCCTGCCGGTCCGCCAGATCGGCGCGCAGGAAGGTGTAGGACGCACCGGTCCGCGCCGCGGCAAGTTCGAGCTCCCGCAGCCGCGCCTCCTTCAGCCGGACATCGTAATAGTCGTTGACGCTGTCGAAGCCGACGACCGCGTCGCCGCGGGCCATGAGGCGGCGGGCGACGTGGAAGCCGATGAAGCCGGCATTGCCGGTGACCAGAACCTTCATGTGAACGGGACCCAGGGGCTGAACCGAAACGTCCCGTGTCTACCCGATTGCGCCCCGCAGGGGAACCGGTCAGGTCTTGATCACCCGGTCGGAATGCAGGCCCCGGCTGCCCATGGCATTGCGCGTGTCGAGGATCAGGTTGGCGTGCCGGTGCAGCATCTCGTAGTCGACGGCGTCGTGATCCGTGGCAATGAGCACGGCATCATATCCCGCCACCGCCCCGGCGCTGAGCTCGACCGACCTCTTGCCCGCCAGCCCGGGATGATTGCGTGTCGGCGGAATCTCCGGGACATGCGGATCGTGATAGTCCGTCCGCGAGCCCCGCTTGTGCAGCATTTCCATCAGCACCAGCGACGGGCTCTCGCGTGTGTCGGAGACGTTCTTCTTGTAGGCGAGGCCGATCAGCAGCACCCGCGCCGAGCCGAGCGACTTGCCGCAGCGCGAGTCGAGGGCCCGCTCCAGGTTGCCGACCACGTAACGCGGCATGGCGATGTTGATCTCGCCGGCCAGCTCGATGAAGCGCGTGGTCAGGCCGTATTCGCGCGATTTCCAGGTCAGGTAGAACGGATCGATCGGGATGCAGTGGCCGCCGAGGCCCGGCCCCGGGTAGAAGGGCATGTAGCCGAACGGCTTGGAGGCGGCGGCGTCGATCACTTCCCAGATGTCGATGCCCATGGCGTCGTAGATGACCTTGAGCTCGTTGACCAGCGCGATGTTGACGGCGCGGAAGACATTCTCGGTGATCTTGACCGCCTCCGCCGTCGCCGGAGACGAGACGCTGACGATCTTCTCGACGACGGCGCCATAGAAGGCCTGCATCAGCGCCGAAGCCTGCGGCCCGTCGCCGGCTACGACCTTGGGAATGGTGGTGGTGCCGAACCTGGCATTGCCCGGATCCTCGCGTTCCGGCGAAAAGCCGACAAAGAAGTCCCGGCCGCCGGCACGGCCGCTCTCCTCGCGGATCGGCCGGACCACTTCGCCGGTCGGCCCGGGCCAGGGCGTCGATTCGAGGACGACGAGCTGGCCCGGCCGCAAGTGCCGCGCCACGATCCTGGCGGTGTCCTCGACAAAGCTGAGGTCGGGTTCGCGCTGTCTGGACAGGGGTGTCGGCACGCAGATGACGAGGACGTCACATTCCGCCATCCGGGCGGGATCCGTTGTCGCGGCGAAACGCTTGCCGGCGACGAGCTGCGACAGTTCCTGCGAGGTCACGGCGTCGATATAGGACTGGCCGGAATTCAGCCGCTCGACCTTGTCGCGATCGATGTCGAAGCCGATGACGGGAAATCCCTGCCTTGCGGCGGCGGCCGCCAGCGGCAGGCCGACATAGCCGAGGCCGATAATGCCCGCGACCGCGGCTCGCGACTGGATCCTGGCGGCAAGTTCAGGATAGGCGCCGGATGCGCCCCGATCATGCTGGTTCATCTGTCACTCCTCGCCCGCGCCTCGGCAGGCAATGTTCGATTGCTTCAAGCATCTGGCGGGCCAGATGCCGGCGGTCATAGTTGCGGGCGGCATTCGCCCCGTTCCTCCCGAGTGATCTTGCCCGGTCCCGGTCGTCGGCCAGTTCCCGGATGCGGCCGGCCAGTGCGCGGGCATTCTCCGGCTCGAAGACGAGCCCGGCCTCCTCCCTTTCGACGATCGCCGCCGACTCGCCGCGCACCCCGTGCAGGACGGGAATGCCCATCGCCATGCACTCGAACAGTTTCGAGGGAATGACGGTGGTGAAGAGATCGGTCCTGCGCAGGTGGATGATCGAGGCGTCGAGCAGCGACCAGTAACGGACAACCTCGGACTTCGGCACCGAGTCGAGAAAGAGCGTATTGGCAAGCCCCATCCTGCCGGCGCGCTCGACCAGTTCCTGGCGGGCGGCGCCGCCGCCGAGGAACAGCAGGCGGATGTCGTCGCGCCCCTCGGCCTGCAGCAGGGCGGCGGCGTCGAGCAGGGTCTCGAGCGCATGCGCCATGCCATGCGTGCCGATATAGCCGGCGACGAACCGGCCCTCGAGGCCGAGCCGGGCTTCCAGGGCCCGGTCCTTCTCCATGGGACGGAAGCGGGTGAGATCGGCGCCGTTGGTGACGACATGCACCTTGCCGGGATCGATGCCGCGGGCGGCGAGATTGTCCCGGAATGCATGGGTGACCGCGACCACCGCCGCCGCCTTGCGGTAGAGAAAGAGCTCGAGCCTCTCGAGCATGCCGAGCAGGGTCCCTTCCCGCATGGCGCCGACCGCCCGGATCGATTCCGGCCACAGGTCGCGCAGTTCGAAGACATAGGGGATCCGCCGCATGCGGCTGGCCAGGTAGCCGGCGCAGGCGGTGAAGAACTGCGGCGAGGTCGCGACGATGATGTCGGGGCGACGTACGGCCAGCGATGCCGGCACCGCCGTGAACATGAAGCTCAGATAGTCGCGCGTCCGCCGCAGGAAGCCTTCATTGGCCGTGATGTAGCTCCAGACCCGGACGACCTCGATCCCGTCCATGTGCTCGCGCGCCACGAGCCGGTTGCGGTAGCCCTCATACAGCAGGCCGGCAGGGAAATTCGGCGCGCAGGTGATCACCGTCACGCGGTGGCCGGCCTTCACCCATTCGCGGCAATGCTCGTAGGTCCGGCTCGCCGGCGCATTGACCTCCGGCGGGAAATTATCGGTCAGGAACAGGATGTGCATCAGCCCTCGTCCCAGGAGAAAACGATCCTGCCCCTGCCTGCCACCAGGCGCAGTTCGAGCCGGGTCGCCGGCAGGCTCAGTCCGAATTCCGGATGCCAGCTGGCGGGTCGCAGCCGCGCCCGTCCTTCTTCTGCACGCCAGTGCACGCTGCTGCTGTCCCACGCGGCACTCCCGGCGCTGTCTTTCCCGCTCAGGATCCATCCCGGGTGAAAGAGAAAATGCGCCACGGCCTCGCCATGCCGGCCTTCGACCCGGTCCTCCACGGTCAGGCGCCCGCCGGCCAGCTGCCATGAACGACGGTGGACGACCCGGCCCGGCAGGCGGCGATAGCCGTCATGCGCGCAGGTGACGCGGATCCTTCCATCCCCTTCGGCGATGTCGAGGCCGAACGGATGCGCGCGGCGCGCCACCCGGAAGCCGGACCAGACCTCGGAGGAATTCTCGCCGTCGACCTCGACCGTATTATGTGCCGCTGTGCCGCGCTGGCGCAGCCGTTCCGGGCCGGCGCCGTAGACCGACGTGCCGGAATTGACGAGGCAGCGCCTGCCGTCGACGGAAAGTTCGAAGGACAGCGTATCGGCATGCGCATGGCCGGGCAGATAGTCCGGTCCGACCCGCGCCACATCGAGCAGCGCCACGGCGCGTGGCTGCTGCAGCCGGACATGGCCGCTGCCCGCCAGATGGACGATGCCGTCCGCGGGCGGTTCCCTCCCGGGAAATCCGAGGTCGCGTGCATAGCGCTCCAGCTCCGCCGGCGGCGGCGCGACGCCGATGGCGGCATCGTTGAAGAAGGAGATCTCGCCGTCCGGATGGCACATGGCCGCCAGCCAGTCGCGCATGCGCCCGATCCGCTGGCCCCAGTCCGCGTCCATCCCGATGCCGGCGGCCGCCAGGAGATTGGCAAGGTCGAGCATGTCCTCGAGCGCCAGCGCGTGATACATGGGCGACAGTTCGAACTGCCCGCCATCGGCCAGGATCTGCTCCGGCACCTCGCGGCGCAGGATCGCCAGGCCCCGTGCCAGCCAGGCATCGGCTTCGTCGCCGCGGAAGAAGCAGCCGGCAAAGACCAGCGCCTTGGCATTGGCGAAGAGGTGATTGCCAAGCAGGTGGAATTCCAGCCGCCGCATCAGCCAGCGCGCCTGCACCGCCAGGCTGTGCAGCGCGGCGGGCGGCAGCTCGTTGCCGGCCAGATGCCACTTGATCCAGTTCACCATGCGCAGCGACAGGGGGTAGGGCTCCCAGCCGCTGCCCCGCCCGGGCGGATTGTCGCCGATCCAGCGCAGGATCAGGTCGCGGTGCCATCCGGCCCGGTCCGGGGCTCCCTCGGCATTGAGATCGTCGAAATAGTGCAGGTTGTAGCGCCAGAGCCTTTCGATCCCCGGATCGTCCCAGCCGGTCTCGCCGAGGTCATGCAGCTCGTTGAGCAGCAGGAACCTGCCCGGCCCGGTCATGGACGGCCTGCGCCGGGCCGGCATTGCCCAATATCCGCCGATCGTGCGCAGCGGCGGCGCGGGCCTCGGGTCCGGCACGGGCCTGGTCAGCGCGAAACGCAACCGGCCATGGATCTGCACCGGCCGCAAGTGCCGCACCGTGTCGAGATAGAGACGCAGGCGTTGCAGCTTCACGCCGGGATCAGCTTCTCGAGTTCGGCAACGATTCTTTCGCCGGTGCGGCCGTCCCATTTCTCCGGTATGCCGCCCTTCTTCCACTTTCCGGCAAAAAGCCGGTCGAGCGCGTCCGCAAGCGCCGCCGGATCGGTGCCGAGGATTTCATTGGTGCCGATCGTCACCGTTTCCGGCCGCTCGGTCGTGTCGCGCAGCGTCATGCAGGGCACGCCCATCACCGTGGTTTCCTCGGTAATGCCGCCGGAATCGGTGATGACTGCCTTCGCGTGACGCACCAGCCAGTTGAATTCGAGATAGGGCTGCGGCTCGACCGGCCGGATGGTTCCCGGCAGCCCGGCGATGCAGCGCAGCGATTTCGCCGTGCGCGGATGCACGGGAAAGATCGCCGGCCGGCCGCGCACGCCCTCGCCAATGGCGCGCAGCAGCCGGGCGAACGCCTCGCCCTCGTCGACATTGGAAGGCCGGTGCAGGGTGACGACGAAGTACTCGCCGGGAACGAGGCCGAACTCCGCGGCGAATGCAGGCGGGCGCAGCCGGTCGAGATTGGCCAGCAGCGTGTCGATCATCGTGTTGCCGACGAAGAAGATGCGCTCGTCGCCGACGCCGGCCCGGCGCAGGTTCTCGCCGGCGCTCTCGCTGGTCGTGAAGAACCAGTTGCTGATCGCGTCCGTGACCATGCGGTTGATCTCTTCCGGCATCTTCCAGTCGCCCGAACGGATGCCGGCCTCGACATGGGCAACGGGAATGTGCAGCTTCTGCGCGGCGATGGCGCAGGCCATGGTCGAGGTGACATCGCCGACCACCAGGCAGAGCCTGCTCGGCGCCCGCAGCAGCAGGCGCTCATAGCCGGTCATGATGCCGGCGGCCTGCTGCGCCTGCGTGCCGGAGCCGACTTCCAGATTGACATCGGGCTCGGGAATCCCCAGCTGGGCGAAGAAGTCGCCCGACATGCGCGGGTCGTAGTGCTGTCCGGTATGCACCAGGCGATAGCGCAGGTGCCCGCCCGCCGCCGCCCGCGCCTCGAGCGCGCGGACGATGGGCGCGATCTTCATGAAATTGGGCCGCGCTCCGGCAATGATGTCGATGAAGGGTTCTCCGCTCATGCGCGCGCCGCCTCCGCCAGTTCGATGGTGGCCCTGCTCGTCTCGATCAGCTCGTCGAGGGGGATCGGCGCTTCGCCGCCAGCCTCGACCGCGCGCACGAAGGCGGCGGCGCAGTCCTTCTGTCCCTTGTCCTGCCGCCATAGCGCCATGCGCCGGAAGCCAGGCCAGCCGAAACCCCTGAGGGTACGGAAATTGTCGATCTGCAGGATGCGTCCATCGCAGAACACTTCCAGCCGCTCCTTCGGGAACGACCTGCTGCCATTGGCGAAATAATGCACCGTGCCGATGGAGCCGTCGGCGAAAGCGAGGTCGAGGCTGGCCGTGTCGGCGTCCGCGGCCCGCGCCCGGCAGGAGACGAGCGGATGGCCGGCGAGAAAGCGCAGCAGGTCGACGAAGTGGCAGGCCTCGCCGAGAATGCGCCCGCCGCCGGCCTCCGGGTCCTGCGTCCAGTGACCGGCGGGAACGGCTCCGGCATTGACCGTCATGATCATGGATTTCGGCGCGCGGCAGGCCGCCAGCAATTGCGCCATCTTCCGGACATGCGGCGCGAAGCGGCGGTTGAAGCCGACGGTGAGCTGCAGCTGCGCCGCGCTTGCCGCCGCCGCCTCGATCCGGTCGAGCTCCTCCCGGTTCATGGCGAGCGGCTTTTCGACGAAGACATGCTTGCCGGCCGCCAGCGCCCGGCAGACCAGGCCGGCATGGCTGTCGTGCCGGGTGGCGATGACGACGGCGTCGATATCCGGATCGGCGAGAAGCGCGTCCGTGTCGGTTGTCGTCCTTTCGAAACCGAACTTGCGCCCGGCATGCACGCCGCTCACGCCGGCGCCCGAGGCGACGCAAACGAGGCGCGCGCCCGCCGCCGCGAACGCCGGTATCAGCACTGTGGTGGCATAGTTGCCTGCGCCGATGAATCCGATCCGCACCTTGCCTTCCGCCCGGGCAGGGGCCGGCAGGAGGGTCACGGTGCGTCCGGTGAGGCGCTCGTCCGGCACGATCTCGACATCCGGATATTCGAGCAATATGCCGAGGGAGGCTTCCCTGCCGCTCACCACCTCATAGGCCGAGGCCGCGTCTTCCACCGCGAAACGGTGCGAAATCAGCGGCTTCACGTCGAGGCGCCCGTCGGCGAGCATGTCGAGGACGGCCTCGAAATTGCGCTGCTGCGTCCAGCGCACGAAACCGACGGGATAATCCTGGCCCTTTTCCTCGTAATCGGGGTCGTACCGGCCCGGACCGTAGGAGCACGACACCTGGAAGCTCAGCTCCTTCTCGTAGAAATCGGCGCGCGACAATTCGAGCCCGGTCACCCCGACCAGCACGATGCGCCCGCGCTTGCGGCACATGCGCGCCGCCTGCGCCACCGGTTCGCTGCTGCGCGTCGCCGCCGTCAGGATCACCGCATCGACGCCGCGTCCGCGCGAGAAGGCCACCGCCGCCGCGACCGGATCGGCTCCCGCCGACAGATCCGCCGTCTCGGCGCCGAACCGGCGCGCCAGGGCCAGCTTCTCCGGGTCGAAGTCGAAGCCGATGACGCGGCAGCCATTGGCGCGCAGCAGCTGCACCGTCATCAGCCCGATCAGGCCGAGCCCGGTGACCGCCACCGTTTCGCCCAGCGTCGGCTGCGCCAGCCTTATGCCCTGCAGGGCGATGGCCCCGAGCACGGTAAACGCCGCCTCTTCGTCGGAGACCTTGTCCGGGATGCGCGCGCAGAGATTGACGGGCACCGCCACCGCTCCGGCATGCCTGCCGTTGGAGGCAACGCGGTCGCCCGCCGCGAACCCGCTGACGTCGGCGCCCGCCTCCAGCACGCGCCCGACATTGCAATAACCGAGCGGGAGCGGCTGGTCGAGCTTGCTGAACACGGCTTCCAGCGTCGGCGCCAGCCCGTCGGTCCGGATCTTTTCCAGCACCTGGCGCACCTTGTCCGGTTGCTGCCGCGCCTTGCCGAGGAGCCCGGCCTTGCCGAAATCGACCAGCATGCGCTCGGTGCCGGCGGAGACCAGCGTGCGCGAGGTGCGGATCAGCACCTGGCCGCGTCCTGCCCGCGGGCAGGGGATTTCGGCCACTTCCGTGACGCCGGTCTTCAGCGATTGCAGGATCTGTTTCATCTAGTCTGTCCATCCGGTGGGGTCTCTGGCGCCCGCCGCTGCCTGCATCCGGCTGGCGCCGGCGTCGTCGCCTGCCAGCAGGATCCGGTTCTGCCGTATCGGCTCGTCGCTGGCGCCGGTGCGCCGCGCATGGGCGAAGGCGGAGCGTCTCATGGCGGCCCGGGCGTCCGGGTCGAGCCCGGCCAGCGCCCGGATCCGGTCGCGGAACAGGTCGGGCCGGTCGAGCGGCAGGTCCCAACCGGCGCCCGCCGCTTCGAGCCCCCGCCAGGGCGTCCGGTCGGAGATGAGCACCGGGGTGCCGGCCGACAGCGCCTCGAAGATGACATGGCCGAAATTCTCGCCCAGCGTCGGCAGGAAGAAGAGATCGTATTGCGCGAGGACCGCGGCCACCTGCGCATGCTCGACGCTGCCGCGATACTGCGCCTCGACGTCGCGCGGCAATTCCTGCAGGAGGGCGCTGCACCTTCGCCAGTAGGAAGCGTCGCGCACCGGGCCATAGATGTCGAACCGTACCGGAATGCCGACACCCCGCAGCACCTCCAGCGCAAAGGTCAGGTTCTTCATGGGCGAGACGCGCGACAGGAAACAGATGCGCAGGGCGTCTCCGTCTGCGCGGCCAGGCTCCGGCATGGCGGCCGCCGGCATGGCCGGCAGATTGGGCGCGATCCGGGTCGTGATGCCGTTGCCGAGGACGCGGCGGAGATCTGTCTCCTCGTGCGGAGCGGAAGCCTGCCAGACCACGCCGCGATGCAGGCGGCACAGCGAAGCGGCGAACAGGAACAGCCTTTTCTTCACCGCTTTCAGCTGCAGTGCGGCGTCGGCGCACTCGCCGCGCGGGGCAATGACGCAGCGGGTGCGCGGCGCCAGCCCGAGCTTTTGCGCCAGAAGCGGCTTGAGCGAGAAATCCGGATCGAGCAGGCTGTTGAGATAGAGCGTGTCGTGCGGCGTCGCACGCAGGATCCGGGCCACCGCCCGCAGGCCTCTCCGGTTCGGGGCGAGATAAAGCACCTTTGCCTTGCCGACATCGTTCCAGCCCGGGCCGATGCCGGGATAGGGCTCGGTCTCGGTGGCGTCGCGATCGGAAGTGACGATGCGGAAGTCGAATTCGCCGCCGAGGACCTCGACGAGATTGGCGATCGTCCGCACCGGCCCTCCCGACTTGTAGCCCGGCAGATAGTAGCGGACGAAGGTCAGCACAGTTGGCCGCCTGTCCCGCATGAAGCTCATTGGGAGGCTGCTTCCCATGGCGGCGTTGGCGGGGAGGAGGCGCCCGACATCCGCAGGATCGCGTCCAGATATTCTGCGCCGGCGGCGGCGCCGAGGCATTTTGCCCAGCCGGCCAGGCCTGCCCGCAATTGCGGGGTCTGGCGCCCTTCCTCCAGCGTCTGTTGCAGCAGCCTTGCCAGCCCCGGCAGGGAGCCGGCGGCAAAGACGCCGCCGGTGCCGCTGGCCCGCACGGCGACGGCGGAGCCGCAGGCATCGGAGCAGATCGCCCGCGTGCCGGCCATCAGCGCCTCGGACACCACGGCGCCCCAGCCGTCGTAGCGGCTCGGCAGCACCAGGCAATCGGCCGCCGCCATGATCGCGGGAATTTCGTGATTGGCCATGCCGCCGAGCCAGTTCACCCTGCCTGGCAGCAGGCGGGCGGCCTTTTCCTCCAGTTCCGCCTGCAGCGGTCCGGTGCCGGCAATGTCGAGCACGAACGGCAAGGCCTTGACCGTTTCCAATGCGTCGATCAGGAGATCGATCCGTTTCAGTTCGACGATGCGGCCGACAAAAAGGAAACGGAACGGCGCGCCCGGATGGAATTCGGGCGCCCGCGCTGCGGGTTGCGGCAGGAAATAGGCGAAGGGGAGAACCTGCCCGTCGGGCATGCCGCGCCCGGTCAGCCATTCGCGGGTGCCGTGGCCGGCCGCCAGGATCCCCTGCAGCCGCGTGCGCCAGCGCCGGACCAGCCGCCCATATTCGAACCGCTTGAACGGGCCGGTCCAGCCGCCGTCGTCCACCCGCTCCATCACCACCCATTGCCGGGCCCGGCGCGTTGCCAGCGCCTGCTGTGCCGCGCCGACCGGTCCGTTGCCGCGCAGCCCCTGGCAGAGATGAACCGCATGCGCCGGCGCGTCCTGTGCCGCGCGCCGCATCGCGTTCGCATCGCAAGCGAGCAGCAGCCTTGCGCTGCCCAGAGGCGCCGGCTTCCAGCCGAGCCGCGCCCGGTGCGGGGACATTTCCCGCTCGGCCACGTAGACGACCTCGCGCCCGCGCTCGGCCAGGGCAGCCGCCAGCCCCGCCATGTGCGGCGAGACGATGCGCTGCCAGAACCAGACGGGTTCAGCCATCGGGCCTCGCTCTTGCCGGCGCCGTGCCGGCGCTCCACGCCCAGCCGAGCAGGATCAGCATGATGAGCCCGAGCCCTCCCGGCGAGAACAGGGTCGATTCGCCCATGTTGAGCAGCAGGACCGTCAGGCAGACGGCAAGGGGCGCGAGCCCGCCCCGCGCCGCCGACCGCAGGAGGCGCAGCAGCCAGAAGCCGATCAGCACCGCTCCGACGATGCCGACTTCCTCCAGCACCATCAGCGGCGTCACCCCCTTCTCGATCGAGGCGCCGGTCGGCAGGCCGAGCACGGGATCGCGGCTGATCTCCATTTCCATCGGATTGGAATCGATCCCGAAGCCGATGCCTGTCCACGGCCGTTCGCGAATATTCTCCAGCATCTCGTCGATGAGACGGCCGCGCGAGCGCTCATAGGCCTCCGACAGGCTGGTGACATCGGCCCGGCCGGACTTGGTCAGGTAGAGCTGGATCCTCGAGGAAAGCATCGGCGCCATCAGGAGGCCTGCGACCACAGCTGCCCCGGCGAGCGTCCAGATGCGGGGACTGCGCAGGCCCGGCGCCATGGCGCGCATCGGCATGCCGCCGAGGGCGGACGCGACCGCGAGGGCCACGGCCACGGCGCCCACCATGGCAAGGCCCGCCGTGCGCGCCTCCGACATCAGCACGCAGGCGACGCACGCCGCGGCGAGGCCGACATTCGTCCAGGAAGGCTGCCGCTCGCCGAGCATGCGCGCCGCGCTCC
>CAYLSN010000055.1:0-12223 GCA_964386015.1 uncultured Rhizobiaceae bacterium
AGCGGAATTTCCTTCAGCCGGGCCTGATATCGCTCCTCACCCATGGCGGAAAGCATCGGCGTGTCGATGAAGGCCGGATGCACGGAGTTGACCCTGATCCGCTTCGGCGCCAGTTCGAGCGCCGCAGTCTTGGTCATGCCGCGCACGGCCCATTTGGTTCCGACATAGGCGATGCCGACCGGACCGCGCAGTCCGGCGAGGGAGGAAAGGTTGACGATGGAGGCCCCACCCTGCGCGGCCATCCCGGCGGCGTATTTCATGCCGAGGAAGCAGCCGAGCTGGTTGATTTCCATATGCCGGCGGAAAGTCTCCGTCGCGGTTTCCTCGATGCGCTGGGGCAGATAGATCCCGGCATTGTTGACGAGGCCATGCATTCCGCCTTCGGCCTTCACCAGCGCCGACAGCCGCTCCCAGTCGTCCTCGCGCGTGACATCCTGCCGGAAGAAGCGGGCATTGGGCCCAAGCTCCGCGGAGAGCGTCTCTCCGGCTTCGTCATGAATATCGGTGATGATGACGCGGGCGCCCTCGTCCACCAGCTGGCGCGCATCCTCGGCGCCAAGACCTCCCGTGCCGCCGGTAATGACGATCAGCTTGCCCGTAAAGCGCATCCCTGCTCCTTCGATGATTCAGCCAGGCCGGCCGGCACTCCAGCCGCCATCGACCACAAGAATATGGCCGTTGATGAACGCGGCGTCCTCTGACACCAGAAACCGCACCGCGGCGGCGACATCCTCCGGCCTTCCGAGCCGGGGCCATGGCGTGCCTTCGCGCCAGATCCGCCGGAAGGCCGCATCGTTTTCCAGCCGGGTTTCGGTCAGCGCGGTCTCTATGAGACCCGGAGCCACCGCGTTGATCCTGATGCCGCGCGGGCCATATTCCACCGCCATCTGCCGCGTCAGCCCGGCAATCGCCGCCTTGGTTGCCGCATAGGCCGCCGTCGACGGCGTGCCCTGAAGCGCGAGGACGGAAGCGATATTCACGATGGACGCGCCTTCTCCCATGACGCGGATCGCGGCGCGCGCCATGCGGAACGCAGCGGTAAGATTGACGTCGAGAAATCGCTGCAGCTCCTCATCCTCGGCCCGGTCCACCGGAGATGCATTGCCGATTCCGGCATTGTTGACGAGACAATCCAGCCGTCCGAAGCGCTCCATCGCGGCTTCGACGATCCGCTCCGCCGCGCCGGGCAAGGCGATATCCTGCTCAATTGTCGTGCATTCGCAGGGCAGTCCGTCCGCGAGCCCGGAAGGCAGCTCCCGGTCCGCCAGCAGCGCATGCCATCCATCCCGCAACAGGCGCTGTCCGATGGCGAGACCGATTCCCCGCCCTCCACCGGTGATGATCGCCGCACGCTTCTCGCCTGTCATGAACGCCTCCGATCCCGCAGCTTCTCTATCGCCCGCGAATACAGGTTGTCAAACATACTGACTGACAGTATGTCTGTATTCTCAACAGCTGCAGGGAGGGGTTCTCACAAATGACGATGCGACTGTTTTGGACGGCTGCCGCGACGGCGGCTCTTGTCTCGATTGGCCAGGCACAGGAACTCAAGATCGCCAGCGGCTGGCCGCCGACCCAGGGCGCGCATGGCGCCTATGACGCCTTCATTCCGTATGTCGAGCAGAACAGCGACATGACGATCAAGCTGTTCCATAGCGGCTCGCTGCTCGCCTTCGCGGAGATCCCGAGCGGCGTGCGCGACGGCATTGCGGAAATGGGATCGATCCTGCCTCCCTTCTATCCTTCGGAGTTTCCGGAATCGAACCTCGTCGCCAATTTGTCCATGCTGACCAATGTCGGCGAAAAAGTCGGAGCACCCGGCGCGGTGATGGCCGGCGCAACGATGGAATACATCTTCTCCAACGAGGACGCGCTGAATGGCTACAAGCGCCAGAGCATGGTCTATCTCGGCTCGCTGTCGAGCGCTCCCTATGACCTGCTGTGCCGCAGCGACGCCATCGTCGGCCCTGACGATCTGAAGGGCAAGAAGTTCCGCGTCGGCCAGGCCAATTTCGGCCGCTATGTCGAGCATTTCGGCGGCGTGCCGGTTTCCCTGCCCGCCAATGAGATGTACGAAGCCATGGCGCAGGGCGTCGTCGACTGCGCGGTCCTGGCGGTAAACGACCTGATTGGCTACCAGATGGCCGCCGTCGTCAAGAATGTTACACTCGGCGTGCCGGGTGGCGTGTTCTCGGGCGCCGAGCCGCTCAATATCAGCCGTGAAGTCTGGCAGGACCTGACCGACGACCAGCGCCGCGTCCTGCTCGAAGGTGCGGTGCGGGCGATGGCGGAGGCGACGGCCCGCCTTTACAATGATGCGAAGAATACCGCCACGCAAGCGCCATCCCTCGGCGTCACCGTCAATGAGCCCAGCCCGGAACTGGTCACCGCCAGCGAGGAATTCATCAAGGGCGACCTCGCCGTGCTGAAGGAGCAGTTCTCTTCGCAGTTCGGTGTGCAGAATATCGACGAGAAGATTGCCGAGATCACGCGCCTCATCGACCGCTGGAAAGGCCTGCTTGCGGACTGGGACGGCACGACCGAGAGCCTGACGAAAGTGTATCAGGACGAAATCTACGCCAGGCTGGATCCTGCCACTTACGGCATGGATTGAGCGGAATCGCCTGCCGCCCCGCGCGGCAGGCGTCCATTTGCGCTGGACAGGAACTTCCCGGCAGATGTCCTGCCGGAAAGGGGAGCGGATGGTCTACCGATTGGGACGTTTGCTTTCACGCTGTATCGATATCGCGTCCCTGATTGCAGGAACGCTGATCGTGGTGATGATGGTTCAGGTCGCGGTCGACGTGGTGGCGCGCTATCTTCTTGGCCGCCCCCTCCCTGCGACCACCGTCTTCATTTCCCAGTATTACATGCTGTTCGTCGTGTTTCTGGCTCTGGCGCTGCCCGAGCGCACCAACGCGCATATTGGCGTGGAGCTGGTGACGGAGCGCATGCCGAAACGGGTGCAGTACCATCTGGCGAGCTGGGTGCATCTGTTCTGCGCGATTATCTACGCCTTCATGGCGAAGGCTTCCTGGCCGGAAGCGCTGAAGAAGCTGGATACGAACGCCTCCGTGATCGAAAGCGGCATCAATGTACCGATCTGGCCCGGCTATTTCATCGTGCCCATCGGCTGCGGACTGATGGCGATCGTGCTCCTCTACCGGTTCATCATATACCTGACCGGCTGGAAGAGCGGGCTGGGGGAAACGCCCGTCCCCGGGGCGGAAAAGGCTGGGGTTGAGGCCAGATGACTTCCATTGAGCTTGGTTTGATGGGTCTCGGCGCCCTGGTGGTGCTCATCGCGCTGCGCGTGCCGATCGGCGTCGCGCTGATCGCCACCTCCTTTTTCGGCGTCTGGGCGATTTCCGGCGAGCGGGCCGCCTGGGGCATCATGCGGGCCGTTCCCTATAACTTCGCCGCAAGCTGGACGCTCAGTTCCGTGCCCATGTTCCTGCTGATGGGCTATCTGAGCTATCATGCCGGCCTGACGAAGGGCCTGTTCGAGGCCTCCCGCGCCTGGCTTTCGCGCCTTCCAGGGGGAACCGCGGTCGCATCCGTGCTTGGTGCGGCAGGCTTTGCCGCCGTGACCGGCTCCTCCGTCGCCTGCGCGGCGGCGATGGGGCGCATCGCCGTGCCTGAAATGCTGCGCCAGCGCTACGATGAAGGACTGGCCACCGGTTCGCTGGCAGCGGCGGGCACACTGGGCGCGCTCATCCCACCCTCGATCCTGCTCATCATCTACGGCATCATGACGCAGGTTCCCATTGGCAAGCTGTTCATGGGCGGGCTGGTCGTCGGCCTTTTGAGCGCCGTTTGCTATTTCGCGGTGATCATCGCGCGCGTGAAGCTCAATCCGGCGCTCGCTCCGGTCGATGGCGAGACCTACGACTGGGCCGAGAAGTTCCACACATTGCGCGGCGCCCTGCCCATCCTGCTCCTGATGATCGGCGTGATGGGCGGATTGTTCCTCGGCCTCTTCACGCCGACGGAAGCCGGGGCGACCGGCGCCTTTCTCGCCTTCGTCATTGCGGCATCGCGGCGGGCCGTGACCTGGGACGTCTTCAAGAAGACCATCGTCGAGACCGTCGTCACCTCGACGAGCATCTTCATCATCGCCATCGGCGCGAGCATGCTGGCGCGGTTCATCGCCCTCAGCGGCGTCGGCACCTATCTTGGCAAACTTCTTGTCGGCTCTACGCTCGATCCCGTCTGGACCATGCTGCTGCTGATCGCGTTCTACCTTGTCCTCGGCATGTTCCTGGAGCCCATTGCCGGCATGCTCGTCACCCTGCCGGTCGTCCTGCCCATCATCATGAATGCAGGCTATGATCTGCTCTGGTTCGGCATCATGCTGGCGAAGGTCCTGGAGGTGGGCATGCTCACCCCGCCGATCGGACTCAACGTCTTCGTCATCAAGGGCGTGGTCGGCGACAGGGTCAATCTCGGGACAATCTTTCGGGGCGTTACCTGGTTCATTATTGCCGATCTTGTCGTCATCGCCCTCATGATGCTGTTCCCGGAGTTGGTACTCTATGTGCCTGCGCTCATCGGGACTTGAGCCATGAGGGAACTCTTGAATGCGCGGCAGATGGAGAAAGTGAGTTTCGTGGCGGCGGTGCTTGCTGCCCCATCTGCGGATCGGATAGAGAAGCGATGCAATTTGAGGGTGGAAGAGTTCAATGACACGAGGCGATGATCTGTCCATGCGCGTGGTCTCCATTGCCGCGCCGGTGCGCACGCAGGTCGTGGAAAGCCTGCGGGCGGCAATCGTGGATGGACGCCTTGCGCCCGGCCAGCGGCTCGTGGAGAAAGACCTTTGCCAGATGCTCGGTGTAAGCCGGCCCTCCGTGCGCGAGGCGCTGCGCGCTCTGGAAGTGGAGGGACTGGTATCCTCCATTCCGAACCGCGGACCGGTCGTGACCGAGCTCACGCCCGACGACGCGGCCAGCATCTACGAGGTAAGGGGAGCGCTGGAAGCGCTTGCCGCCGAGCTATTCACCGTCAATGCGCAGAAGGAAGACATCGAGTTGCTCCGCCAGGCGGCTGAGGAGCTTGCAACCGCATACAGGAGCGGGGATGTCTCGCGTTTGATCATTTCAAAGCGCGCCTTCTACGACGTCATTCTTGCCGGCGCGAAGAACGGCATCATTGCCGAAGTCCTGCGCACGCTGAACGCACGCATTACCCGCCTGCGCGCCCTCGGTCTGGGAACGGCAGAACGCCGCGACAGGAGCCTGGAGGAGATCAGGATGCTGGTGGACGCCCTTGTCCGCAGGGATGGTCAGGCAGCCGCCGATCTCAGCCGCCGCCACGTCGAGGAAGCGGCCCGCTCCGCCCTTGCCCATCTCAAGGCAAGATAGGGGCCATCAGGCGAATGCAGATGGGCTCGGATATCGTGAACGTACCGAATACTGCACGTAGCAACCCGTTCGGGGCTTTGAAATTCTAACGTTCACGTTGGGTTGCAATATTTGAACTGCTTTGTTCTGGAACTGCAAACGGTTCATCTATCGCTGCCACCCATACTCATCGCTCACAGATCGAGCGGGCGATTGCCCCTTGTTGCCGCCATCAGGACAAGAAACAGCGGCCCCGGAGGGCCGCTGCGCAGTTCTGCAATCTGGCTCTTCTTACTGGCCAAACCTGTAATTGAACCGCCCCATCACGCCGTGATCGGTGAAGTCGCCATTGTAGCGACCCTGATAGCTGATTCCGAGCGTGGCGGCGGAGCCGACATCGAAGGCAATACCGAGATCGAGGGCGATCGTATCGCGGCTCCGGACGCTGCCGATCACATCGAATGTCGATCCGGTCGAGAGGAACGATGCGCCGATCGTGTTCGGGTCGCGGAATTCATGCAACCAGGACAGGCGCCCGTCGATGGTTGCATTGGTTGCTTCGCCGACCGAGAACTTGTGGGCAACCCGCACGCCGAGATCGGTCGTGAAGGAATGTCCCGTGCCCCCGATGCGCATGCCGGTGCCGCTCGCGGTGCCGGTGCTGGTTTCGGCGAACTTCCTGATATGGCCCCATGACGAGTTCAGGCCAAGGAAGGGCGTGAACCAGGTGGTCTCGGCGGCAACCGGGATCCGGTAGCCCGCTTCCGCGCTCAGCATATAGGCAGTGGCGTCAAAAGAACCGCTGTTGATGCCGGCAATCCCGTCATAGCCACTGACGCCGAAGCCCGGAAGACATCCGCACTCCATCGGATCCGGGATGCGGCCGATGGTGACGCTGCGCGATCCAGAGCCGGAATACCAGCCGCCGGCGGCCAGAGCATTCAGGTAGAACTGGTCCCGCTCATACTTGCCGTACACGCCAGCCTGCAGGCCGTCATATTCGAACCGGCTACCATCGGCGAACTTCAGGTCCGCATTGTAGTAGCCGACAATGGCGCCGAGCGTGAAGTTCGGGTTGAACCGGTAGTCGGCGCCACCGAACACGGCCCAGCGGTCATGATTGAAGCCGGGCGCATCGTCGTCGCCGTCGACATCACCCCATGCACCGGGCACGGCGACCCATGCGGTGAAGCCCTCGGCAGGACCGGAAGCGACCGGACCCGGCTGGTACACATCGCCGCTCTTGAGATCGCGCTGAGGCTCAGGCGTGAGCAGGACGACCTCCGGAGCACCCTTCATCCGGGCATGCTCGGCACGCTGCAGCAGATCCAGCGAGCCGGTGACCGACCAGAGTCCCTGGGCATAGATGGACGGGCTCAGCTGCTTCAGCGCCTCCGCATATTCCGGAGCGTTGAGCGTGAACAGCGTTCCTACCAGGGTCTCGTAATCCTCATCGAACTCGCCGTCCAGCAGGTCGTCATAGGATGCCTCGATAGCGCTGGCGACATTGTACTGGTTGGTCGTGTAATTGGCGAGCGCCGCGTCGAAGGCATTGCGGGTCACATCGAGGTGGATCGCATTGCCGTCGCGGTCCTCTTCGACCGAGAGCAGCGGCGTCCAGCTTGCGAGGCTGTCCCACCCGCCGGTGAGGCTGTTGTTCGCCACGACCACGTTCTCGAAGCGCTCCTGATCTTCAAAGAGCTGCGGCGTGACTACGCGGATCAGCGCATCGCCGCCCAGGGAGACATTCTCTGCATTGACCCTGCCGATGAGATTGCCGCCAGCGCCTGCCGTCGCGGTATTGTTCGGCTCGTTGCGTGCGGTGTTGATCTCGAACCAGAGATCGCTGCCGGCCTCCTGCGTGAAGTTTGCGACATTGATCTCCGAGGCGCCGTCATTCTGTCCAGTCGATGCGTCGCTGAGGCGCAGGAACAGCTGGCCGTCGCTCTCGATGGTGAAGGAACCGACAGGATTGTCGGCCGCATTCACGACGCCGTTGAAGTTGGTCATGCCGTTGCTGACGATGACCGCATCATCTTCCGACAGGAGGATGTCACCGAAGATGTTGCCCCAATGCTCATCGCCCATGAGGGAGATTTCGAACGGGTTCGGCGCTTCGGCGGTCGAGATCGCGACGCCGCGGTTGATGGTTTCGCCGCCATCGGACGACGTCGCCGCCCAGATGCCGCCGCCATCATTGACGATTGCACCTTCCGCAGCGTCGATATCCTCGCCGAAGCCTTCACCCCACCAGAAGGCGTTCCGGACGCGGATGCCATAGGCTTGCGCATCGGCGCCTTCCGCATAGGCCGAGATATTGGCACGGTTGTTCTCGATCGTGCTGTCAAAGCCTGCGACCAGAACATCAATGCCGGTAGCTTCGGCTTCGCCCTCCGGCGCAAATGCTCGCACAAACACGCCATCGCAGCAATTTTCACCCTGATTGAGAATGACGCTGCTTTCGTCCACGAAGCTGCCCCGGACAGCGAGGCCCCGGGCCTCAGCCTCTGCGTCCGACGCGATTGCGGTGGCGACGACGTCGTACTTGCCGCCGATATTCTGGAAGTCCACCACCAGGCGGGTGCCATCCGAGCCTTCCATCCGCGCGCCGAACGCGCTCGCCGCGGCTTCTTCGCTATCCGGTCCCGACGCGACCGCCAGCGAGGTAACTTCGACCAGGCCTGCATTGAAGGCAGTCATGAGGCCGACCGAGTCTCCGGTCACGTTGGCATCCACGCCTTGCCATATGCCCCATGCCTCGGATTGAGCGTCCGCATCGTCATTTTGTGACGTAGCGACCGAGACCGCGAGGACACGGATTTCCCCTTCGTTGGAAGCATCGACCGACGCAACCGTCGCCTCGCCATCCGCGACCGCACCCTGGGCTATGCCCCACGCATAGGCATGGGCTTCCGCATCCCAGTCAACCGTTGTGGCTGTCGCAAAGGACGCGGCAAAGATGCTGCTGGCATTGATCGCCGTCGCATATGCATCTCCAAAGGAACTCTCGGTTTCCCAATTGAGATACTGGTCGATGCCCCCAGCTCTCGTTTCTGCAAGTGCATTGTCCTCGCCAGTCGCCGTGCCGACCGCAACCGAGGTAATCGCGCCGCCGGTATTGTCGGCAATTGCCTCGGCATTGCCGCCGCCATAGGCGTCCACTGCCTGATAGATTCCGCTAGACCAGGACAATGCATCGGCATCGTCCCAGGTGCTGTCGGCAATTGCAGTCGAAAGCGAGACAATCCGGCCGTTCGTATTGTCTACCTCGGCGCTGGCCAGCTCGGCATCCGCCGACACTTCCTGATAGATGCCGGTCGCATCGGAATAGCTGCCGGTATCTTCTTCGCCTGACGCCCTGGCGAAGGCAGCGGTATTGATCGCCCCCTGTGCATTGCTGACGAAGACCGTGGCGTCGATCGAGCTGTCGCCGCCTTGATTGTAGGTATCGACGTGCTGATGAACGCCATGCGCATATACGTTCGCATCGGCGTATTCATCGTTCGAGGTGGCGATGCCGGTCGCGAAGGTGTTGATCGTCCCGCGACGATTGTCGACGGAAGCGCTGGCGAGCCCGGACAGGCCATCTCCTTCGAAGTCGATATGGATTTCTTGGTTCACACCATGCGACCCGGCATCGGCGTGGGCCTCTCCATCCGTCGAGGTGGAGTTCGCGAACGCCGCGCTGTCGATGACGCCGCCCGCATTGTCGACGGAGGCGCTGGAGCTTGCGTTCAGGCCGTCGGTCTCCAGGAAACCGTAGACCTCCTGGTTGACACCGTAAGAATTTGCCTCCGCGTCAGCGTCATCGTCCTCCGCTGTCGCGACCGCGCTTGCCGCGCTCGCGATTCTGCCAGCCTTGTTGTTCACGGAAGCGCTTGTCCCGGGAACCGATGCATCCACCGACTGGCGCACGCCGTCCGAATCTGCATAGGCGCCCGCCTCGTCCTCACCGGTCGCAAGCGCGGAAGCGATGCTGGTGATGAGACCCGCCGAATTGTCCACATTGGCGCTGGCACTGCCGGCGACGGCCGCTTCATCGCTGGAGCTGACAGACTGGCGCACGCCATGGGACCGTGCATCGGCCTCGGCGTCATCTTCGAGCGAAGTTGCCGTGGCAGTGGCCGCAGAGACGATCTTGCTGCCTGCATTGTTCACATCTGCAAGCGCGCCATCGCCATTGACCCTCTGCCGGACGCCATACGACCGGGCATCGGCATCCGCATCCGACCGCCAGCCGGTTTCCTCCGTCTCGTCGCCGGTCGTCGCCGTCGCAGTGGCTTTCGAAGAGATCTGTCCGCCGCCGCTATTGTCGATCTCAGCCGTAGCAGTGCCGCCCCAGGTGTCAACATGTTGGCGAACGCCGTAGGAGGTGGCATCGGCCCAGGCATCGGCATAGTCACCTGCGCTGGTCGCCGTGCCATTGGCTTCGACAACGATAATGCCGCCAATATTGCTCATGGTCGCAATGGCAGACCCCCCATCTTCGGGCTCAACGGTTTGCCGGGAGCCATAGGCGAAGGCTTCCGCATCCGCAGCATCGAAGTCCAGCGTCGATATCGCGGTGGCGTTCGAGGTCACCTGCAGGAAACCGCCGTCATTGTTGTACAGCGAACTTCCCGTGTCCGTGATTTCGCGGAAGCCATAAGCCCTGGATGTGGCGTCGCTGCCGGTTGCGAGCGCATCGGCCAGAACGATGATACCGCCGCTATTGTAGGCGCCGCCCGCAACCTCGCCGCCCTTGTCGATCAGGATGCCGTAAGCAGTCGACTCGGCCTCTGCCGTAGCGCCTTCCGTTGCAGTAGCCACGGTTCTGGCCTCAACGTTCAGCGCGCCGCTATTGTCGATCTTGCCGCCGACATCGCCGCCACGGCTGACGGTAATGCCGCGCGCCAACGCTTCGGCATCGGCTTCGCCATTATTCTCGGTCGTGGATTGCGCACTCGCAAGGACGGACAGGGTGGCGCCAGCAGCATTGACGATGTCGCCGCCGACTTCGCCACCTCTTTCGACGAGCATGCCGTCTGCAAAGGCATCGGACCAGGCATTGCCCTCTCCAAGGCCAGTGCGTGTGGCACTCGCTGCAGCCGTAATCGAAGCCGTCCCCGAATTGGAGAGAGTCCCCCCGATCGAGGAGCCGCGATCGACGCTGAGGCCAGCAGCCGCAGCTTCCGCGTCCGCGTCGCCGTCGGCGCTGCCGGCAAATGCGAGGAATGCCAATCCGCCGTCGCCTGAACGATTTGCTGTCGCCGAAGCGGTCACGTTCAGGACATCGGAATTGCTTACATTGCCCAGAAGCCCATCCGTTCCGCTACCGAGATAGCTACCGTTGGTCAGGACAATGCCGGCAGCGATGGCCACAGCTTCCGCGTCACCGTCGGCGTCGCCGCCGATCGCGCCGACGCCGGAGCCGCCATTGCCCGTCCGTTCCGCCAAAGCAGTGGAGGTTACATTGATGCGCCCGGTATTCCGTACATTTCCGCCTGCGTCGGAATTTCCGACCTCGGTGGAACCAAGGAATATGCCATGCGCTTCCGCGCTGGCCAGCGCATCGCCATCCGCGCTGCCGCCGATCGCGCCGGCGCCGGAGCCGCCATTGCCGGAACGGGTCGCGGTCGAGTTCGCCGTCACCGTCAGCGCGTCAGTATTCAGGACCGATCCACCGGCACGCCCGTCGCCAATATAGGAATCGCCAATGTAGATGCCGTCGGCTATCGCATGGGCGTGAGAATCGCCATCCGCGCTGCCGCCAAGCGCGCCTGCACCGGAGCCGCCATTGCCGGAGCGATCGGCCGTCGCATTCGCCGTGACGATCGCCGGGCCATTATTGAGAACGCTGCCGCCGCCATCGCCATAACCGACGTAACTTCCATCATGGATCACGATGCCGCCGGCCGCCGCGAGGGCATCCGCGCTCCCATTTGCGCTTCCGCCGGCTGCGGCAATACCCGAGCCACCATCGCCCGAGCGTTCGGCCGTAGCGTTGGCGGTTACAGAGAGCTTGTCCTCATTGGTAACGGAGCCGCCGGCAATGCCATCGCCGATTTCAGAATGGCCAATGTAGATTCCAACGGCCTCTGCCCCGGCAGCGGCGTCTCCCTCGGCGCTGCCGCCCGCTGCGAGGAACAAGCTGTCGCCGCCATCGCCAGACCGCGCGGCAGTAGCATTTGCCACTACCGTCGCCGGGCCATTGTTGGAGACGCTTCCACCGCCATCGCCATATCCAACAACAGAATCCTCGACGCCGATTCCCGCTGCGTGGGTTTCGGCTATCGCATGCCCATCAGCGTCGCCGCCAGAGCCGCCCAGGGCGTCGCCACCATTGCCTGTCCGCAAAGCAGTAGCGTTCGAGGTCACATTCAGGATGTCATTATTGGTGACGGAGCCACCGCTGTTGCCATTGCCGATTTCGGAAGAGTAGACATCGATGCCGAGCGCCCCGGCATGCGCATGAGCATCGCCATCAGCATCGCCGCCGGCGCCCCCTCCCGCCGAGCCGCCATTGCCGGAGCGGATGGCCGTCGCATTCGCCGTCACGGTCGCCCGGCCATTATTGACGACGCTGCCGCCGCCATCGCCATAACCGACACGGGAATTCAGGATGCTGATGCCTGCCGCTTCCGCCTCGGCGTCCGCATTGCCATTGGCATCGCCGCCAAGTCCCAATGTCGCCCCGCCGCCATTCCCGGAACGGGTAGCGTCGGCATTCGCAATCACCGTGGCCGGACCATTATTGACGACGCTGCCGCCCCCCGCTCCATCGCCGACGTCGGAATTGTCGATCCAGATTCCGCGAGCTTCGGCTGCTGCTTCCGCGTCGCCATCTGCGCTGGCTCCGGCACTCATGAATTTCCCGGTGTCGCCGTCGCCGCTGCGCGTCG
>CAYLSN010000056.1:0-11606 GCA_964386015.1 uncultured Rhizobiaceae bacterium
GTCGAGGTCGGGACGACCAACCGGACGCATCTGAAGGATTATGTCCGGGCAATCGGACCCGACACCGCCCTGATTCTCAAGGTTCATACTTCAAATTATCGCATTGAAGGTTTTACGAAAACCGTATCTGCTTCCGAGCTTGCGCCCGTGGCGCGCGAGCACGGCATTCCGCTTGTCGAGGATCTCGGCTCCGGGACTCTCACCGATGTCTCGCAATTCGGCATTGCGCCCGAACCGACGGTGCAGGAGGCAGTGGCGGCTGGTGCGGACCTCGTCACTTTTTCCGGCGACAAGCTGCTCGGCGGGCCGCAGGCCGGCTTCATCGTCGGGAAAGCCGGGCTGATCGCCCGGATCGACGCCAATCCGCTGAAGCGCGCGGTACGGCTCGATAAGATCCGGCTGGCGGCATTGGAGGCGACGCTGCGGCTCTATCTGCACGAGGAACGACTGGCAGCGAGCCTGCCGACGAGCCGGCTGCTCGCCCGCGCCGCCGACGAGATCCGGGCCCTGGCCGAGCGCCTGGCCGAGCCTGTCGCGAAAGGGATCGGGAACCTTTTCGAGGTCGGGATCGTCAATTGTGCCAGCCAGATCGGTTCGGGCGCCCTGCCGCTGGAGACCCTGCCCAGCGCCGGACTGGCGATCCGGTCCCGCAGCGGCAGGGGCAGCGAGGTCGAAGGGTTGGCGGCACAGTTGCGCGCCCTGCCCCGGCCCATCATCGGTCGCATCGCCGACGGCGCGCTGGTTCTGGACCTGCGCTGCCTGGAAGATGAGGACGCCCTGCTCGCCAGCCTGGCGCATCTGGCTCCGGGGAAAGCGGAGACGACGTCATGATCATCGGCACGGCGGGGCATAT
Source organism: uncultured Rhizobiaceae bacterium (assembly GCA_964386015.1). GTDB lineage: Bacteria > Pseudomonadota > Alphaproteobacteria > Rhizobiales > Rhizobiaceae > CAYLGY01. The sequence continues at coordinate 854 of CAYLSN010000056.1, forward strand.
CGACCATGGCAAGACCACGCTCGTCAGGGCGTTGACCGGGGTCGACACCGACCGGCTCGAAGAGGAGAAGAAGCGCGGCATCACCATCGAGCTGGGCTTCGCCTACCGCCAGCTGCGGGAGGTGGAGCTGGGCTTCGTCGATGTGCCCGGCCATGAGCGTCTGGTGCATACCATGCTCGCCGGCGCGCACGGGGTCGACGTGCTGCTGCTGGTAATCGCCGCCGATGACGGGGTCATGCCGCAGACCCGCGAGCACCTCGCGATCGCCGCGCTGCTCGGCATACGGAGCGTCGTCGTCGCGCTCACCAAGATCGACCGCGCCGCGCCCGAGCGCGTCGATCGCGCCGAGGGCGAAGTCATTGCACTGCTTGCCGGTCAGGGTTTCGCCGATTCGCCGGTGTGCCGGGTCTCCGCCATTACCGGCGAAGGCCTCGAGGAACTGCTGGACACCCTGATCCTCGCAGGAAGCGAGAGCCGGGCGCACGATGCGGAGGCGCTGTTCCGCATGCCCGTCGATCGCTGTTTCGTTCTGCAGGGAACAGGCACGGTAGTGACCGGCACGATCCTGTCGGGCCGCGTCCGGACGGGCGATGTGCTGACGGTGAGCCCTTGCGGCATCAGGGCGCGGGTACGGTCGATCCGGGTCCAGAACCGGCCCGCCGAGGAGGGCGCCGCCGGCGACCGCTGCGCGCTCAACCTGGCAGGAGACCGCGTCAACAAGGACGCCATCCGCCGCGGCGACATGATTGTCGATCAGACCCTGCATGCGCCGGCCGACCGCATCGACGCCCGTCTGCGGCTGCTTGCTTCCGAAACGCGTCCGCTGGCGCAATGGACGCCGGTGCGTTTCCACCATGCCACCTGCAATGTCGGCGCGCGCATCGTCCTGCTCTCCGACACCCCGATCGCGCCGGGCGAGGAAGGCTTCGTGCAGCTCGTGCTGGAGGAACCGATCGCGGCGGCAAGTGGCGACCGGTTCGTGCTGCGCGACACCAGCGCACAGCGCACCATTGCCGGGGGAACATTGCTCGACCTGCGCGCACCCACGCGCCGCCGCCGCTCGCCTGAGCGGCTTGCCATCCTCGAAGCGCATGCGATCGGCGACCCCGGAAAGTCGCTTGACGCCCTGCTCGACCGTCCCCCCTATTTTGTCGACGCCGTCGGCTTTGCACGCGATCGTGCCTTGCCGCGCGACCGCCTCGACACGCTGGTTGCGCGCCTGCAGCTGATGCGCATCGAAGCCGGGGCGACACAGCTGGTGATTTCGCCGGCGACCTGGCTGCGCTTCAAGCGCTCGCTGCTGCAGACGCTGGAAGAATACCACGCCCGTAATCCGCACCTCGCCGGCATCGGCATGGAGCGTCTGCGGCTATTGCTGCAGCCGCGCCTGCCTGCCCCGGCATTCGCCGCAGTGCTGCAATCGCTGAGCCGTGCCGGCCTGATCTCCCTGACCGGCGCCTGGGTCCGGCTCGCCGGCCACGAAGTGCGCCTGACCGGAGAGGATGAGGCGATCTGGCGCCGGGCCGAGCCGCTGCTCGGCGGGGAAGCGCGCTTCCGTCCGCCGCGTGTGCGCGACATCGGTGACATGCTCGGCGAGAACGAGGAAGACGTGCGCCGCGTACTGCGCCTGCTCGGCCGCATGGGCCGGCTCGACGAGATCGCGCAGGATCACTTCTTCCTGCGCGACACCATGGCCGAGATCGTCGGCATTGCCTGCGATCTCGCCGAAACGGGTCCCGACGGGCAGTTTACCGCGGCGCTGCTGCGCGACCGGCTCGACTGCGGCCGCAAGGTTGCGATCCAGATCCTTGAATTTCTCGACCGCCATGGCGTCACCATTCGCCGGGGAGATCTGCGGCGCATCAACCCCCACCGGATCGGCTTGTTCGCGCCGGCCTCGGGCGACGCCAGAATGGCGGCGATCGCGAAGACCGGCGCCGGTACGACCGCGGCCAGCAAGGAGGGCTCCATGACCGCCCCCAGCCTTTCATGACCCCAGGGGATCGCCGCCGAAGATTGACGCGGCAAGGCGGCGCAGGCTAGATGTCACGACTGGAGGAACTGCAGCAGAATGTCAGCGATTTCAATCTTCTGCGATCTGTTGCGCATACAGAATCCCGAAAAATTCGGAGGAGAGGCGTCCCCGGTGGGGCGTCCGGACTTCAAATCCGGGAGGGGCCGTGAGCCGGTCTCTGGTGGGTTCGACTCCCACTCTCTTCCGCCACATTCCTGAGGAGGCAGACATGACGGCCCTGTCCGAACTGATCGGCGAACTGGAAGCAAAGGCGCGTGAGGCTTCCAGGGCCGAGCAGGAGTTCGATCGCGAGGTCGCCCGCCGCCGGGCGGAAGTCGCCGAGGCACGCGCATTCGCCTGGCGCCGTGTCAGCCTGTTGCGGGCCCTGCAACAGGAGATCTCCCGGCACGAGCAGGAGGAGGAAGCGCTCGCCGCCGGCAGATCGCGGTTGTTCCGCGAACTCGGCTGGCACACTACCAATGAGAAGCGCGAGGAAGTGGCGGAGCGTTTCCGGCCGGTCCTCGCAGCGATCTGGGGCGCGGCAAGGACGGAAGACGGCAGCGCCGAGTCCGTGACCGCGGCCCTGGAGGCGTTCGAGCGATGGTATGACGAAGCCCGTCAGGCTCCTTTCCTGGCCCTGATGCAGCGCGAAATTGTCGAACTGCCTTTGGTGGAAATCTGAGAACGCGGCGTGCGGCCAGAACCGGTCACTACCGATCTCGTCCTGGTCGGCGGAGGTCACGCCCATCTCCACGTCCTGACCGCCTTTGCCCGCCGCCCGGTTCCGGGGCTGCGGGTCACCCTGGTGGCGCGCGAGCTGGAGACGCCCTATTCGGGCATGCTGCCGGGCCATATTGCCGGCATCTACAACCGCGACGAGGTACATATCGATCTCGCCAGGCTGTGCGCCGTCACCGGCGCCCGCCTGATCCACGCCGCTGCCTGCGGCATCAGGCGGGACACGCGCCATGTGCTGCTGGAGGGACGGCCCCCGCTTGCCTATGACCTGCTGTCGGTGGATGTCGGCATCGTTCCGGACCTTCGCCCCATCGAGGGCGCCGACCGGTACGGCATCGCCGTCAAGCCTATCGGCCGCTTTCTCGACAAGCTCGACCGCCTCCTCGAGCAATGCCGCGCCAAAAGCGGACCGATGCGGATTGCAGTCGTCGGCGGCGGCGCCGGCGGGACAGAGCTGATCCTTTCACTCAGAACCCGCATCCTTGCCGAAGCGGGCGGCGACCGGGCGCAGTTCGTCCTCCTCAGCAGCAGCCCGCTTCTGTCGGCCCACAACAGCCGCGTGCGCGATGCCTTCCGCCGCATCCTGGCCGAAAGGAACATCGAACTTCTCGAAGGGCGCAGGGTCGCAAGCCTGGGGCCTGGGGAGATCCGGCTGGCGGACGGCGACCGGCTGCTGGCGGACGCCGTCCTGCTTGCCACCGATGCAGCGCCGCCAGACTGGTTTGCGCAGACCGGACTCGCGCTCGACGACGGCGGATTCCTGGCAGTCGGGCCGACCTTGCAATCGACCAGCGATCCGTCGATCTTCGCGGCCGGCGACTGCGCCGCACTAACCGCCTCGCCCCGCCCCAAGGCGGGGGTCTATGCGGTTCGTGCCGGACCCCCTCTCGCCCGAAATCTGCGGCGCGTCGCCCTCGGCCGCAAGCCTCTTCCCTGGCGGCCGCAGCGGCTGAACCTGGCGCTGATCTCCGCCGGCGAACGCTATGCCGTCGCCTCGCGCGGCTGGTTCAAGGCGGAGGGAGCGGCGCTGTGGCGGCTGAAGAACTGGATCGACCGGCGATGGATGCGCATGTATCAGGATGCCCCGGCCATGGCCCGTCGCATGCGTTCGGCAGCGCCCGATGCCCGGCGGGCCTTACCCGAGGAGATGCGCTGCGGCGGCTGCGCTGCCAAGATCGGCCCGGGCCCCCTCGCCGCCGCCCTGTCGCGGCTGCCGCCAGCGATGGATCTGCCCGGCGTGGTGCTCGGCCTCGACCGTCCGGACGATGCAGCAGTGACCTCGCCAGCCCCGGGCATGCATTTGCTGCATTCGGTCGACTTCTTCCGCGCCTTCATCGACGACCCGTTCATGCTCGGTCGCATCGCCGCGCATCATGCGCTGAACGACATCCTCGCCATGGGCGGAACCCCCCGCCACGCCCTCGCTCTGGCAATGATCCCGCACGGTTCGCCGCGCATTGTCGAGGAGGACCTGTTCCAGCTCCTGGCCGGCGCACGCATGACCCTCGACGAGGAGGCAGTGGCGCTCGCCGGCGGCCACTCATCGGAAGGCGCGGAGTTGGCCATCGGCTTTGCCGTTACCGGAGAGGTACGGCCCGAAGCACTGCTGCGCAAGTCAGGCCTGCAGCCGGGAGATGCGCTTGTGCTGACGCGTCCGCTCGGCACCGCAATCCTGTTTGCCGGCCTGATGCGCGGCATTACTCCGGCTTCGGCTGTCGAGGCGGCGATCGGCGAGATGAGCAGGTCGAACCGCATCGCCGCCAATCTCCTCGTCGAGGCCGGCGCCCGCGCCATGACCGACATCACCGGGTTCGGCCTTGCCGGCCATCTCGGCGAGATGCTCTCGGCAAGCCGGGTCTCGGCTCGGCTGCAGGCCGACGCCGTGCCCCTCTACCCGCACGTGCTCGACCTTGCGCGTCAGGGCATCGTCTCATCGCTGCTTGAGGAAAACCTCACCCTGCGCCGACTGATCCGCGGCAATGTCGACAGGGCATGGCTGGCGGTGCTGTTCGATCCCCAGACCGCGGGCGGACTGCTCGCGTCATTGCCGGCGGAACATGCCGCGGACGCATTGCGGGCACTCCAGGCAGCCGGTCATGCCGGAGCCCGAATCATCGGCACGGTAAGCCGCGCCGAGGCATCCGTCCACGATATCGGCATCGAACTGGTGTCTGGCTAGCCCGGCACCGCGGCGTCGAGCAGGCGGAATTGCGGCCGCGCCTGGCCGTTCCAGTGATTGATCCCGAGCGTGCCGGCAAAATGGCGCATCTCGCCGCGGCTGGCGAGCAGCATGTCGCCGAGCGGCGTGCCTTCGGCGCGGAAGGCAATGGCCTGCAGTCGGGCACCGGTGGCCGAGGCGAGCTGCAGTTGCAGATGGCCGTTTCCGACCTGGCGAAGGCCGGCGATCCGGTGCAGCGGCATGGCCAGGATCGGGGCGGGATGCCCCGCGCCATACGGCCCAGCCCGCTCCATTTCCCCGATCAGCGCCAGGGTGGCGCCGTCGGCGCTGACCGCGCCGTCGATCCGCAGCGTATCGTTGTCCGGCGCCGCATTCACCGCTGCGGCAGCTTCCTCCTCGAGAAAGGCGCGGAATTCTCCCAGTGCCTCGCGGCGGAGGGTGATTCCGGCTGCCATGGCATGGCCGCCGCCCTTGAGCAGCAGCCCCCGCTCCAGCGCCTGCCGCACCAGCCTGCCGAGATCCACCCCGGCAATGGAACGGCCAGAACCGGTACCGGTACCGTTTTCGTCGAAGGCGATGGCAAAGGCCGGCCGCCGGCACTGATCCTTGAGACGCGAGGCGATGAGTCCGACAATGCCGGGGTGCCAATTGCGGCTTTCGGCGATCAGCACTGCCGGCGGCGAACCATGCAACATTTCGGATTCCGCCTGCGCCCGCGCCTCCTCCAGCATGGCGGATTCCATTTGCTGGCGCTCCTGGTTCAGCCGGTCGAGCTCGGCGGCGATGCGGTTGGCCTCCGCCGGATCGGTCGTGGCGAGCAGCGCCGCGCCGAGCGCCGCATTGCCGATCCTGCCGCCGGCATTGATCCGCGGGCCGATGGCGAAGCCGAGGTGGAAGGGACTGAGCGGCTCGCCGATGCGCGCGACGCCGGCCAGCGCGGCGATGCCCGCATTGCCTCGCGCGCGTGCCACTTCGAGGCCGCGGCTGACAAAGGCACGGTTGACCCCGACCAGAGGCACGACGTCGCACACCGTCGCCAGCGCCACCAGGTCCAGCATCGACATCAGGTCCGGCAGGGAGGCGGTTTCCTTGCGCAGCCGTCGCGACACTTCCACCAGCGTCAGGAAGACAACGCCGGCGGCGCAGAGATGTCCTTGGCCCGACAGATCGTCGTCGCGGTTCGGATTCACCACCGCCGTGCAGCGCGGCAAGGTGGTTCCCGGCTGATGATGATCCAGCACCACGACATCGGCGCCGGCCCGCCGCGCGGTCTCGATCGCCTCGACGCTGGCCGTACCGCAATCGACCGTGACGATCAGCCTTGCCCCGCGGCCGACGAGTTCCTCCATCGCCCGCGGATTGGGGCCGTAGCCCTCGAAGATCCGGTCGGGAATGTAGACTTCGGCAGCAATTCCGAAACTGTCGAGATAGCGTCGGACCAATGCCGAGGAGGCGGCCCCATCGACATCGTAGTCGCCAAAGATCGCCACCGGTTCACGAGCGCGGATGGCTGCGGCAATGCGTGCCGCGGCACGGTCCATGTCGGTCAGCAGAAGGGGATCGGGCAGCAGATCGCGAATGGTCGGCTGGAGAAAGCGCGGCGCATCGTCGACGGCGACGCCGCGAGCCGCCATGATCCGGGCGACGACATCCGACAGCCCATGGCCCTGTGACATGGCCATGGCCGCATTTTCCTGCGCCGGCGTCAGCCGGTGTTCCCATGCCCTTCCCAGAACCGAGCGACGCACGTCGAGAAAGTGCCGGCGCTCCGCAATTGCGGGGTGGGCGCTTCGCATCTCCGCGGCTCCCGCCGCCGTCAGAACTTGTCCAGATCGTGATGGCGGGCCTTGATTTCGCGCACGGTACGCGACGAGGAGCGCAGCACGATGGTGTGGGTCTGGATATAGTTGCGCGCGAACTTGACACCCGACAGCATATTGCCGTCCGTGACTCCGGTCGCCGCGAACAGCACGTCGCCGCGGGCCATTTCATCATGGCGATAGACCTTCGCCGGGTCCGTCACCCCCATGCCGGCAGCGCGGGCGATCTTCTCCTCGGTGTCGAGGATCAGCCGGCCCTGCATCTGGCCGCCGATGCAGCGCAGCGCCGCGGCCGCCAGCACACCCTCGGGTGCGCCGCCAATGCCGAGATAGATGTCGATGCCCGTTTCGTCCGGATCGGTCGTGTGGATGACGCCGGCGACATCGCCGTCTCCGATCAGCCGGATGGCTGCTCCCGTGGCGCGCACTTCCTCGATGATCCGGGCATGGCGCGGGCGGTCGAGAATGCAGGCGGAAATCTCCTCCACCGGCACGCCTTTCGCGCGGGCCAGGCTGCGGATATTCTCCGCAGGCGGAGCGTCGAGGTCGACGATGCCTTCCGGGTAGCCCGGCCCGATGGCGATCTTTTCCATGTAGACGTCGGGTGCGAACAGCAGGCTGCCCTTCTCGGCGATGGCGATGACGGAAAGCGCATTGGGCAGGTTCTTGGCGCAGATCGTCGTGCCTTCCAGCGGATCGAGTGCGATGTCGACTTCCGGCCCGTTGCCGCTGCCGACCTGCTCGCCGATATACAGCATCGGCGCCTCGTCGCGTTCGCCTTCGCCGATGACGACGGTGCCGCGGATCGGCAGCCGGTTCAATTCCGACCGCATCGCATCGACCGCCACCTGGTCTGCCGCCTTTTCGTCGCCCCTCCCGCGCAGCCGCGCCGCGGCCACCGCCGCCCGCTCGGTCACGCGCGCCAGCTCCAGGGTCAGAATCCGGTCCAGTCCCGCGCTCTCGCTCATTTCGTCCTCACCTGCATTTCGCGAATCGTTCCGATCCTTTTGGCAAAGCCCGGCGCTGTCGGCAAGCTCGGCTCAGGCGGCGCGCTCGATCCGGATGACCTGCGCCTTGTCGCTCAGATGCCCGTCCTGGGTAATCTCCGTCACCGCCCGGCGCACCGCCGCCTCGGTCGTCTCGTGCGTCACCAGGATGACCGTCTTTTCCTCGGGTCCACCGGCGAACTCGCTCTGCTGCACGATCGATTCCAGCGAGATGCCGTTCTCGGCCATGCGCCCGGCAATGGCGGCGAAGACGCCGATGCGGTCGTGCACGGTCAGCCGGATGAAATAGCCGCCGGCATGGCTGCGCATGCGCGCCGGCTGGTAGGGCTGCAGCTCCGCCGCCGGCCGGCCGAATGCCGGCACGTCCTGGCGGCCGGGCCGCGACTTGGCGATGTCGGCAAGGTCGCCGATGACCGCCGAAGCCGTCGCATTGCCGCCGGCGCCAGGCCCGGACAGCAGCAATTCACCGAGAATGTCGGTCTCGATCGCAACGGCGTTGGTGACGCCATGCACCTGCGCGATTACCGAGGAAGTCGGCACCATGGTCGGGTGGACGCGCTGCTCGATGCCGGATTCCGTCAGCTGGGCGACGCCGAGCAGCTTGATCCGGTATCCCAGCGCCGCCGCGGCGTGAATGTCTGCCTGGGAGATGTTGGCGATGCCTTCCATGTAGATCGAATCGACGTCGATACGGCGGCCAAACGCCAGACAGGTCAGGATCGACAGCTTGTGCGCCGTGTCGTGTCCTTCGATGTCGAAGGTGGGATCGGCCTCGGCATAGCCCAGCCTCTGTGCATCGGCGAGACACTCGGCAAAGGAGAGCTGCTCCTGCTCCATGCGGGTCAGGATGTAGTTGGCGGTGCCGTTGAGAATGCCGTAGACCCGGGTGACCCGGTTTCCGGCCAGCGACTCGCGCAACGTCTTGATCACGGGGATGCCGCCGGCGACCGCCGCCTCGTAGTTGAGCAGCAGGCCCCGGTCCTCCGCGATCTGCGCCAGCGCAATTCCGTGGCCGGACAGCAGCGCCTTGTTGGCAGTGACGACATGGCGGCCGCTCCTGAGCGCCGCTTCCACCGACTGGCGCGCCGGGCCGTCGGCACCGCCCATCAGCTCCACGAAGACGTCGGCCCCCGCCTCGCGGGCCATCGCCACGGGATCGTCGAACCAGGCAATCCCCGAAAGGTCGATGCCGCGGTCCCGCCCGCGATCGCGCGCCGAGACGGCGACCACCCGAATGTTCCTGCCGCACTGGCGCCGCAGTTCGTCCTGCTTCTCCGCGATCAGTCTGACGACGGACGCGCCGACCGTTCCAAGTCCGGCGATCGCCACCCTCAACGCTTCGGCCATGCTGCCGTCTCTCCTGCTGATCTCCTGAAGGACGCCGGACAGGAAATGCTGCGTCCAGGCCCGGTTGCGCTATATACCGCTTTGCCGCCGTGGTCGAGGCATGCCGGCACTACTCCGCCTCGATCGAGTCCAGCGCCTCGTCGGCATGGCCGCGCGCAATGGCGCGCAATTCTTCGGCGGTCAGTTCGACGCGCGTCCTGCCAGGCGCCTTCTGGCCGGCGCGGGCAGCCTCGAGCTTCGCCTTCAGTGCTTCGCGTTCCTGCGGGGTGATCTGGGCCTGCTCGGCCGCGGCCGGCGCCTGTGGCACGGCTTCCTCGATGGCGACCCCGGCGCAGCCGGCGAGCGCGGAGACGAGCGCAAATGCCAGGGTCACGTGGGCGGCACGGCGAATGGCATACGAATGAGATCGAAGATGCGGCACGGCGGCAATTCCGGAACGGGTGGGGCCCGGCGATCGCGCGCCGGGCGAGCGGCGGCATAATAGGACAAGGGCCCCCGGGAGGGAAAGCCGTACGATGGACGCAGGCTTGTGCGCCGCCGCGAAACCGCGTGCCCGGGCTTTGCTCGCCGGCGGAGGACGGCAGGTTCTTGATCTTGCCGCATTCGGGCCATAGTGCAGAATGGTTGCGGTCGCAGGGGGTCCGGCCGCGCAGCCATGATTCGCGAGTGAGGTTCGGGCGCTGCGCCATGAGGGGACTGGTTTGAGAGGGATTCGGCACCGCGCCCGTCTTGCAGCCTTGCCGCTGCTCGCAGGACTGCTGGTTGCCGGCTGCAGTTCGAGCGGATCGGGCGACGGCGGCTTCTCGCTCGTAGGCCTGCTCGGTTCGGCGGCAATCGTGGACACTGCGCCGGGATTTGCTCCCGCGGCGGAGGGTGGCGCCGGCACGGCAGAAGCGACCGGGCCCGGCGAATCCGAAGCCGTGATGACAGCAGACATTGCCCCTGTCGAGGTGGATGCGGCGGCGAGGCAGCCATCCGCCGCAGTCGAGCCGTCCCCCGCAGCCGAGCCGGCGCCAGCCGCGAAAACGCAGCGTGCACGGCGAAGGGGTTTTCTCACCGCCTTCTGGGGCGGCGGCCAGGACGCGCAGGAGGATGCGCCGGCCCCAGACCTTGCACCGGCACCGGCTCGGATTGAGGCACCGGCCAGGATGCAGGAAGACGTGGCCGCCGCACCGGAGCCGCCCCGCCGACTGGCCCGCAGCTACCGCGAAGACGCACTACCGGGCGTGCGAAGCGCCGACGACCTGTTCGAGATCTCGCGCAAGTCGGGACTCGACGACATTCGCGACATCGACCTCAACGAGGATGACGGCACCTATATGGTGGCTTCGGCGGGCGGCCTTGCCCGCCTGGCGCCGAACGGCCTGCTCCGGCAGCGCGAGGATGTCGACGTGTCGTGTCTCAAGCCGTCGCTCGTGCGCATGCTGAGGACGGTGGAGCAGCGTTACGGCAAGCGGGTGATCGTGACTTCGGGCTATCGCAGCCCGGCACACAACAAGCGGGTGCGCGGCGCGCCGAGATCCTTCCACATGGCCTGCGCGGCTGCCGACATCCAGGTGCCGGGCATCAGCTAGTGGGAGCTGGCCCGATTCGTCCGCTCCCTGCCCGGTCGAGGCGGCGTCGGCACCTATTGCCTCACGACTTCGGT
>CAYLSN010000057.1:0-11531 GCA_964386015.1 uncultured Rhizobiaceae bacterium
ATCGCCGGCAACTGATCGGTGGCGTGACGGCAATGGCAGCTCTTGCGCCGCTGCCGCTCGGGGCGGCGGAGTCCGACCCTTCGGCAGGGCTCTATCCGGCGCCGCGCAACGAGCGCTACACGGTCGAGGGCGACATCACCCCGGAGGAAATCAATAGCCGGTTCAACAATTTCTATGAGTTCGGATCGCACAAGAACATTGCTTCGGCGGCGCAGGCGCTGCCGACCCGGCCATGGGAGATCGCGATCGACGGCCTCGTGGAAAAACCCGCGACCTGGGCGATCGACGATCTGCTGCGGCAGGTGAGCCTGGAGGAGCGCATCTACCGGATCCGCTGCGTCGAGGCGTGGTCCATGACCATTCCCTATACGGGATTTCCCCTGTCGCGGCTGGTCGAGTTGGCGCGCCCGCTCTCCTCGGCCAGATATCTGCGCTTCGAGACCTTCCACAACCCTGCCGTCGCCAGCGGCCAGAAGCAGGTATGGTATCCCTGGCCGTATGTCGAAGGCGTCACCATGGCGGAGGCGGCCAATGAGCTCGCCTTTCTGGTCACCGGCGCCTATGGCAAGCCGGCGGCAAAGCAGTTCGGCGCGCCGATCCGGCTGTCCCTGCCATGGAAATACGGTTTCAAGTCGATCAAGTCGATCGTGCGGATCAGCTTCACGGAGGAGCGCCCGCGCACTTTCTGGCAGGAAATCGCCCCGCACGAATACGGCTTCTGGGCCAATGTCAATCCGGATGTGCCGCATCCGCGCTGGAGCCAGGCGACGGAACAGATCCTGCATACGCGCGAGACGGTCGAGACGCGGCTGTTCAACGGCTATGGCGAGATGGTCGCCCATCTCTATTCCGGCCTCGACGACGAACCGCTGTACATGTGACAAGAAGAAAGGCCGGATGCGTGCACATCCGGCCTTTATGCAGGAACCGGGGGGCGGTTCCCTACCGACGCCGTCAATGGGAGGAGGAACACAGCGTCGACGCGCTTCATATGTTAATATTAGAACCTTCTTACAAGGTCCATATATGCATCGCAGCCTTGCGGCTGACGCATAGCTGGGTCACAGGCTGGAAACGCTGGTCACCGTTTCGTGATCCTGCAATGACTTCCATGCAGGAGCCCGGCGAAATCCGCGCAGGGCAACCCTAGACCGCGCCCGGTCAGAAGGTCCAGCTCTTGGCCTTGGCCAGCAGGAAATCCCGGAACACGATCAGTTTCGCCTGGCCCTTCATCGCCTGCGGATAACAGAAATAGGTATCGAACGATTCCGGCGCATATTCCGGCAGCACATGTTCCAGCGGCATTTCGTCCGAGATCATGTAGTCGGGCAGGATGGCGATTCCGGCGCCGCGCTCGGCCGAACGGCGTATGGCGCGCAGGTCGTTGATCTGCAGGGCGGGCTGGCGCCGGGTGCCGTGCGGCTTGCCGAGGGTCTCGAGCGAATTCAGGCGGCCGAGCCATTGCGGCACCATCTCGCCGAAGCTGATGATGCGGTGATTATCGAGATCCTTGATCGATTTCGGGCGCCCGAACTTGTCGAGATAGGCCGGCGAGGCGAACAGGCGCAGCCGCACGGTAAAGAGCTTGCGCTGGATCAGGTCGGGATGGCTGGGCTGGCGCAGGCGGATCGCGCAGTCGGCCTGCCGCGTCGTCAGATCCAGCTCCTCGTTGGTGAGGATGAGCTGCAGCCTGATGTCCGGGTATTTTTCCAGGAATTCGGGCAGGCGGTCGGTGAGCCAGTTGGCGCCGAGGCCGACCGAGGTGGAAACGCGCAGCGTTCCTTTCGGATAGTCGGTGGATTCGCTCAGCTGGTCGCGCACATTCTCGAGCTTCAGGAAGACATCGTGTACGGTCCGGTACAGGAGCTCTCCCTGTTCGGTCAGGATCAGGCCGCGCGCATGGCGCTGGAACAGGGCCACGCCCAGCTCGCGCTCGAGCGAACTGACCTGGCGTGAAATCGCCGACTGCGACAGGTGCAAGGTCTCCGCCGCACGGGTGAAGGACCCGGCTTCCGCCGCGGCGTGAAAGACACGCAGTCTGCTCCAGTCAAGCGACATGGGAATATCCCGGTTCGGACAGGGTCATTCGGCGGCTTCCCGCTGCAGCGTCAGGCCGGCGAGGTAGCGTTCGGCTTCCAGCGCCGCCATGCACCCCATGCCTGCGGCCGTTACCGCCTGGCGGAAGACGTCGTCGGTCACATCCCCGGCGGCGAAGATGCCCTCGACGCTGGTGCGCGTCGAATCAGGCTCGGTATGAAGATAGCCGTTGGGCTTGAGCCGCAGCTTGCCCTCGAAAAGCGATACTGCCGGCGCATGGCCGATGGCGACGAAGACGCCGTCCACCGGCATGTGCGAGGCTTCGCCGCTGCGGACATTGCGCAGCCGGACGCCGCTGACCGAGGGCGGCAGCGGCGCCTGGCCCTGCTCTCCGGTGATCTCCTCGACGACCGTGTCCCACATCACCGTGACATTGTCGCGGGCGAACAGGCGCTGCTGCAGGATGCGCTCGGCGCGCAGCTCGTCGCGGCGGTGGATCAGCGTTACCTGCCGGGCGAGATTGGAGAGGTACAGGGCCTCCTCCACCGCCGTATTGCCGCCCCCGATCACCGCGACATGCTTGCCGCGATAGAAGAAACCGTCGCAGGTTGCGCAGGCGGACACACCAAAGCCACGGAAGCGTTCCTCTCCCGGCAGGCCGAGCCAGCGCGCCTGCGCCCCGGTGGCGATGATCAGCGCGTCGCAGCTGTAGAGATCGCCCGAATCGCAGCGGACGAGGAAGGGCCGCGAATCGGTCTGCACCTCGACGACATGGTCGGAAACGAGGCGCGCGCCGACATTTTCCGCCTGTAGCCGCATCTGCTCCATCAGCCACGGGCCCTGGACCGGTTCGGCAAAACCCGGATAGTTTTCGACCTCCGTCGTGATCATGAGCTGGCCGCCCTGTTCCAGCCCGCTGATCAGGATGGGCTGCAGCAGGGCGCGCGCCGCATAGATGGCCGCGGTATATCCTGCCGGTCCGGAGCCGATGATGAGTACGGGCGCGTGCTGTGCTGTCATGATTTTCCATTGCGGGCAGAGAGGGTGCTGCCGCAATATTTATGCGCTGGCCGCAAGGATGCAAGGCAAACCCGGCGCGACGGCAGGCGGACCGCGACGTACAACCAGACGTAGCACCGTCGGCTTGGCTCCCGAGGGCGGATCATGTAACAGGGTTGGCGGAGGAAGTTCATGGGACTCAGGGCCGATCTCGACGCCATCGACTGGAAGATTCTGCGCGAACTGCAGAATGACGGCCGCATGACCAATGTCGAGCTGTCGCGCCGGGTCGGCATTTCGGCGCCGCCCTGCCTGCGGCGACTGAAGCGGCTCGAGGAAAAGGGCGTCATCCGCAAGTACCGCGCCCTGCTCGACTGCCAGGCGCTCGGCTTCGACCTCGTCGCATTCTGCCTGGTCGGATTGCGGCAGCAATCCGAGACCGAGCTGCGCAACTTCACGCTTCTGGCGCAGAAATGGCCGCTGGTGCGCAGCGCCTGGATGGTCTCGGGCGACACCGACTTCGTGCTGCAGTGCGTCGCCCGCGACCTCAAGCAGTTTCAGGACTTCGTCATCGAGCAGCTGACCGCCGCGCCCAATGTCGAGACGGTCCGCACCGCGCTGACGATCCGCCAGATCAAGGATGAAGGGCTGGTGGACGTGGAGGGAAGGGGGGCGTAACCCGCCTTTTCCGGCCGCGGCCTCTCTCCACTCCGGCCACCTACTTCCACTCGAGCCGCACGACCTCGTAGCCGCGCGATCCGCCCGGCGCGTTGACCTCGATCGTGTCGCCGACCTGCTTGCCGATCAGGGCGCGGGCGATCGGCGACGAGATGGAGATCCGCCCCTCCTTCACGTCGGCTTCCTGGTCGCCGACGATCTGGTAGGACTTTTCCTCCTCCGTATCCTCGTCGAGGAGCACCACCGTGGCGCCGAACTTGATCCGGTCGCCGTTCAGCTTGCTGACGTCGATCACCTCCGCCCGCGCGATCAGGTCCTCGAGCTCGCCGATCCGGCCCTCGTTGAGGCTCTGCGCTTCCTTGGCGGCATGATACTCGGCATTCTCCGAAAGATCGCCATGGGCGCGGGCTTCCGCGATCGCCTCGATGATGCGCGGCCGCTCTTCCTGCTGACGCCAGCGCAGTTCCTCCTTGAGCTTCTCGAAACCGCCAGCAGTCATCGGAACCTTGTTCATTCCCGTCGATCCTTCCATTTCCTGCCGGGCCCCGGCACTGCGGCAAGGGCGCCCGGCGAAATGTGTAAAAAAGAACGGCTCCGAAGCGTCATGCTGCGGATCCGTTTGCGCATATATAGCATCAAATCGCGTTTTTTCATCCCCCAAATCCTGCGGCGCCATGCTGTCGCCGATATCGCCGCGCAGCTTGGCCGCCAGGGAAAGGTGATGGCATGAGGACAATTCCGGCATTCCTGTTCGCGCTGATCGCCGCTGCCCAGCCGGTGCGCGCCGAGACCATCGTCACGGACCGGGTGACCGTGGAGGCAAGGACCGTTCATTCCGGGTTGCGCCATCCCTGGGGCCTGGATTTTCTCCCCGGCGGGCTGGCCGTGGTTACCGAACGGGAGGGCCGGATGCATCTGCTCGGTCCTGACGGCGCCATTGCCGGGATTGCCGGCGTGCCGAAGGTCGCGGCGAGCGGGCAGGGCGGCCTGCTCGATGTAGTGGCCGCTCCCGACTTCGCCTCGAGCAGGATGCTGTATTTCAGCTTTGCCGAACCGGGCGAGGGCGGAGCCGGCACCGCCGTGGCCCGGGCAAGGCTGTCGGCGGACACGGCGCAGCCGCGGCTCGAGGATGTCGAGATCGTCTTCTCCATGGCGCGCAAGACCGGCACGACCCATCATTTCGGCTCGCGGCTCGTCTTCCACCCCGACGGAAGCCTGTTCGTGACCATCGGCGACCGTGGCGAGGCCGGCCGCGCCCAGGATTTCGAGGACCATGCCGGCGCCGTGCTGCGCATCCTGCCCGATGGCGGCATTCCCGCGGACAATCCGTTCGCCTCCAGCGAGGAGGCGCTGCCGGAAATCTGGTCCAAGGGCCATCGCAATCCGCAGGGGGCGGCGTATGACCCTGCCAGCGGCTCGATCTGGGTGGTGGAGCATGGCGCCCGCGGCGGCGACGAGTTGAACCGCGTCGAGGCCGGCCGCAATTATGGCTGGCCGACGATTGCCTATGGGCGGCATTATTCCGGACAGAAGATCGGGATCGGCCAGGAGGCGCCGGGCTTCGAACAGCCGGTGCATTACTGGGATCCGTCCATCGCTCCTTCCGGGCTCGCGGTCTATGACGGCGACATGTTCCCGGAATGGCGCGGCAATTTCCTGGTCGGCGCACTGAAGTATCAGCTGCTTGCCCGGCTGGAACGGGACGGCGGGCACCGCATCGCGGCGGAGGAACGCCTGTTCGAGGGCAGGTTCGGGCGCATCCGTGACGTCAATGTCGCCCCGGACGGGTCGATCTGGCTGCTGACCGACGAAAGCAACGGCGCCATCATCCGGATTTCCCGACGTTAACCCGGCTACTGACCTTTCCTTTACCATTGCCGCCTAGGCTGGAGCCGAGATGAATTCGGCACCGGACAGGAATGGCAGCGGAAGACGGACGCGGCGGCGCGCCGTGCTTTCCCTCATTGCCGGCATGACCGCGCTTGCGGCGTGCACGGCCGGCGATGTCCTGATGCCGCCGGCGGAAGTCGGCGGGACCGTGCCGGCGGCGATGCAAGGGGCGGTGCTGGACCGCAGCTACGGCTATGTCATGCCCGTGGTGCCGGACCCGGTACCGGAAGAGGAAGTCGCGTGCAGGAGCCGCCTGCGCCGTCTCGGCGTCACCTTCACGGATCTCGCGCCGATCGAGGGCAGCGGCGGCTGCGGCATAGCCCATCCCGTGCAGGTCACCGGCCTGCCGCGCGGCGTCCGGCTGAAGCCGGCGGCGACGCTGAACTGCCACATGGCCGAGGCGCTGGCGCTGTGGACGCGCGACGAGCTGGTTCCCTCGGCGCGGTTGCGATATTTCAGCGGCGTCGACACGATCCATCAGGGTTCGTCCTATTCCTGCCGCACCATCGGCAACCGGCGCGGCGGCACCCTGTCCGAACATGGCCGGGGCAATGCGATCGACATCATGAAGATCACGCTGAACAGCGGACGCGAGATCGACATCCGCAAGCCCGGCCTGTTCTCCTTCCGCAAGCGCGGGCTCCTGAACTCCGTGCGCGGCGATGCCTGCGACTATTTCTCGACCGTGCTCGGGCCGGGCTATGACCGCGCGCATCGCGATCATTTCCATTTCGACCTGATGACGAGGCGCGGCGGCCGCAAGGCCTGCAGGTGAGGCCCCGTTCGTGGGCGGCGGATCCTGGCCGCGGCCTCACAGGGCTTCGCGCAGCAGCCTGCTTCCCAGCAGCAGCCGGTAGAGCGGCGAGCGTCGGACATTGCCGTCGAGCAAGGTCGAACCGCGGCGATAGTTCTCGAAGATCTCGCGCACGCGGCGGTATTCGTCGGGATCGTAGATGGCGAGGCCATTCTCGCTGTCGTGCAGGAAGCTGCGGTGATTGAAGTTGACCGAGGAGATCACCGTCAGCGCGCCGTCGATCATCAACAGCTTGGAATGCAGGACGACGTCCGGCTCGCGATAGCTGTAGATGGTGAAGTGGCCGGCATGCTTCTCGACGAACATCTGGTTGAGCTCGGTCAGGATCTCGCCGCCAAGATCGCCATTGAGGTCGATGCGCGCGACGATGGTGATGCGCACGCCCCGCGCGGCGGCGCGCAGCAACGCCTCCTCGATGGCCGGCGGCGGATTGAGATAGGGATTGGCAATCTCGATCGAATGCTCGGCGGCGTCGATGAGTTCGACGTAATAGCGCTCCAGCGCGCCGCCATCCTGATAGGGAACGGAAATGAAATGGCGCGCGCCCCGGCGCGGGCCGCCGCCCTGGCGCTGCACCGAGAAGGGCTGCGCCATATGCGTTTCCGCGTCGCGGTTCCACACGGTGGACAGATGCGCCGCCATGGCGGCAACGGCGTCATCGTCGGCGACCTCGATCTCGAAGTCGCGATAATTGGAATAGTAGTTGAGCGTCAGCTTGCGGGCCCCTTCATAGGTATGCAGCTGCGGCCAGGCCGTCAGGTCCAGCGGCTGACGGAACAGGAACCCGTCATGAATGTTGCGGCCGCCGAATATGGCGCGCGAGCGTCCCGGCTCGTCGGACAGCACCGCCAGCAGCTTGATGTGATGGGCGCGATGGATCTGGGCCGCGAGCTCGTCATAGGCCGACCCGCGCGGCGCCCGCCAGGCAAATTCCTGCAGCCGCACATTGGGATGATCGGCGGCCAGTTGCTCGACCAGGACCCGGTCCTTGTCGCGCTGCATGATCCCGGTCACCAGGATCCGGATGGGCACGCCGCGCTCGGCATGATGGCGCAGGAGCCGCGTGAACACCATGCCCGAGAAGTCGGCCTTGATGTCGAGATAGGAAGCATAGATCAGCGAGAGCCTCGGCGTATCGGCAAACTCGATCGGCGCCGTGGGATCGCCGGCGGCGATGAAGGATGGCGGCAATGGCCGGCCGAGCAGCGCCTCGACCTTGGCGTTGAACGCCTCCTCGGCTTCGGGCAGCAGCCGGATGCGGCCGGTGCGCAGGATGCAGGTCTGCGACAGCCAGCGGTCGGCGTGGAAGACCGTCTCCAGCGGCGATAGCCTGCCGGATGGCGCCGCGCAGACATCGTAGCGGCCATCGAGCGCGGGCTCGCCCTGGTCGCGCCGCAGCGTGATGCTCCGGCGCCTTTCATCTTCCCATGCAATCTCGCAACGATCGGTGTCCGCCGCCGGCACGATGCGGATGCGGCCATCGGCGCGGGCGGGGAGCCGCAGCCGCAGCCCGGCCCCGATCCGGCGGGCCGCGCCGGCACCGGTGAGTTCGGCCGGCCCGTCGCAGGTGAGACGGAGGTCGAGCGGCTCGTCCCGGATATTGTGCAGGGCGATCTCCGTGCGGATCGCCTGCACGTCGCTGAACCGGAACTCGGCGCCGGAACGGGGCCTGCCGCCGAGATAGAGCGAATCGGCGGCATGGCGCCAGCGGCGGCGGTACTGGCGCTCATCCGCGCCCTCGCCGGCCGCGGGGGCGATCCTGCCGCCATCCACGGTTCCGGCAAGCGTGTCGAGCTGCCGGAAACGACGGACATGGCCGCGCGGCAACGGCACGTTCTGTGCCGCGGGGTAGAGCTCCATGCCATTGGCGGCGACGACCCGGTGGCGGCGGTCCTTGGCGATCATGGCCTTCATCCGCCGCTCGAGCTCATGTTCCGCCGCATCCCGCGGATTGCCGGGATTGGGCACGACCGGCTCACGGCTGCCATAAACGGGCGTGCTGGTGATGCATTGCCAGGAGGGGTCGTCGCACAGCCCGTCCTCCAGCGCCCCGATGCCGCCGCAACCCGCGAGCGCAAGGCAGAGGGCGAGCGCGGCGGGTCGCCAGGACATCAGAAGCCTCCCGTGTCGACGTCGTCCAAAGTGCGGGGATCGCGCGGGGGCATGAAGCCGTAGGGAAAGACCTTGCAGACGGGCAGGGCAAAGGTGGAGCGCACGAGCCGCGCCTTGCGGCGCAGCGCGCGGCTGACGGTGGGGTCGGCGATGAACTGCGCCACCGCCTCGCGCAGTTCGGCGTCGCACTGGCAATGATGCACGCCGCGAGTGTAGCAGATATCGTGCTTCTGGCAGATGGCATCGAGCCGGTCCACCGGCCGCCGGGAGAGCGTGCCGTCGATCGTGCCGAACCCGCAGTAATTGCCGTGGGAGACGCGGCCGCCCTTGTGCACCATCGCCCGGATGGTGCTGGTCGCAGGTGTGTCGTCGATCCCTTGCCAGGGATTGGCGCAGGACACCGTGAGCCCGGCAAGCAGGCAGGCTGCAATGATCCTCGAGGGCCGGCAAAATTGCGGACGCGGCTTCGCTCCCATGCGGATCAGTGAACGGGAAAGCTCGGCGAATTGAAGGCAGGGCAGGCGGAAATGCATGCGGGCCGCGGCAGGGAAATTGCACAAAATCCGATTATCCCGCTGGCCGATGGGTCTCGTCAAGTATCCTCGGAGGCAGTCTCGGCAGATGTCGCAATCGCGCCATGAAGTTGCCAAAAAGATACAAGGAGAGAATTCGATTATGGCAAATCTTTGGTAAACTCAAGGCATGCAAATCTCTTGTTGTTTCCGTATTTGTTAACAAAGGGTGAATTGACGTGGTTAAGGCTTCGCAATAAATATTTGGCGGTCCCCCGGGCATGTGTTTCCGGGGGGACGTTGTGCAATAGGAGTCAGTCATGAAGAAAGTGTTCGTATCGATAGCGGCGCTGGCCGCACTTACAGCCTCTGCCTTCGCCGGCGAAGTCACGGGCCAGGTCCAGTCCGTGGACGCAGCGACGCGTACGATCACGCTCGCGGACGGGACCACCTATACTGCCGCCGAAGGAGTCTCCCTCGAGGGGCTGGCCGCCGGCGACAATGTGACCGTCACCTTCGAGGACGGCACCACCAACGCCACCGCGGTGACGAAGAACTGATCCGTTGCCGGAACCGGCCCGCTTCCAGGGGCCGGCATGGCTGCCGGGCGATACGGCTTGACCGCCGCCGCCCGGCGGTCCATGGATGACGGATGAGCGAGCCGTTCTGGAAGACAAAGTCCCTCGGCGAGATGTCGCCCGCCGAATGGGAAAGCCTCTGCGATGGCTGCGGCAAGTGCTGCATGTGCAAACTCGAGGACATGGACACCGGCGACATCTACTGGACTTCGGTGGCCTGCCGGATGTTCGATCCCGTCACCTGCCGCTGCAAGGACTATGCCAACCGGCAGCGCCTGGTTGCCGATTGCGTCCTTCTTACCCCCGAAAAGGTGCAGCAGATCGGCTGGCTGCCCGAGACCTGCGCCTATCGCCTCGTCGCGGCGGGGAAGGACCTCGAATGGTGGCATCCGCTGGTTTCCGGAGATCCGGAGACGGTGCATCGTGCCGGCATCTCCATGCGCGGCAAGGTCGTCGCGATGGAAACGGAGATGGCGGACGAGGAAGCCTATCTCGAATACGTGCTGGAGAGCGAGCCATGAGCGTCGAGGCAATTGCGCTGGTCGAGCGTTTTCTCGCGGCGCTGAACCAGTCCGACTGGAGCGCGGCGGCGGAGCTGCTGTCCGGGGAGGTCGAGCTCGATCTTCCTTCCGGCGAGCGGCAGATCGGGCACGAGGCGTTCCGCTGGTGGATCGCCGGACGCAGGCGAGAGGGCCGCGAAACCTTTGCCGACATTGCGGCGATGGCCTCCGCGGACGGATCGCGTGCCGCGGCTGAATTCACGCTCCGGCGCGAAGCCGGCGGCGCGGTCAATGCCGGCATGTTCTTTGCCATCTCCGGCGGACGCATCGAGCGCGTGACCTGCTGCAATTTTCCGGAATAGGTCGGCCGCGGCCGGGAGTCAGACGAGCGGCTCTTCCCCGATCCGGGCGTCGACGCCATGGAAGGCCGGATCTGCGCCGGGCCGGTCGTGAACCTGCCAGTGCACGGCGTCGCGGCCGATACGGATCACTGCCGTCGCCAGCGTGTTCTCGCCGTCCGGATCGGCGGGGTCCTCGCGTGCGACGGGCAGGAGAGGATCCGACCGGTCCCACAGGATTGTCAGGGGATCGGCCGCCCCCGCGACAAGCTCGTCGCCCCGGCGCTGGCGCGCCGCCGAGGAATCCGTGACCCGCTGCGCCGATCCGGCCTGATTCGCATGCACGAAGTGGTTGGCATGGCAGGCCGGGCTGCGGATGCGTTGCACCGACACCCTGTCATGCGAGAACTCGACCGAGAACAGGCGCTCGTCGCCGCGTTGCGCCAGTGCGAAATGAAAGGCGCCGGCGCGGGGAGCCGCCTCGATCAGCCGCAGCGCCTCGTCGAGGCTGGCGCAAGCGAGCACCGCCCGGCCCACGACCATGCGCGGCAGGCCCGGGCCGGCTCCGAGCGAACGGATGTTGTTGACCGTCTGGACGAGGCCCGACTGGGTGACGGCGAAGGCATGTCCGGGAAGGGAGGCGGGATAGACGAAGGCGGCAAAGCCCGGTCCCGATTCCGGCCGGACCACGGCCAGAGCGCAATGGCCGCGAAAGCCGGGATCGCCATCTTCATTATGGGCGAGCAGCGGCTCGTCGCCCGGGATCATCACCGTGGTGCATCCGTCCGGCGCCATTGCCCAGACATCGCCGCGGCAATTCCACAGGAAGACTTCGTCGAAGGGCAGAGCGAGCCCCTCGGCAAGCCCCTGCAATTCCTGCCAGCACCATGGCAGCCGCTCCGCCACCAGCCGGCGCATTTCGCCGACGCGGCTGTCGTTGCGGAAGGCAAGCACGGAATGCCACGCCGGCGCGCGGACTTGGTGGCGGTGCGCGATCTCCCTGCCCACGGCGCCGAGGCGGGCACCGATCTCGAAGGAAGTGCCCGCCACTTCGACCCGGCGGAGAAGAGGCG
>CAYLSN010000058.1:0-11211 GCA_964386015.1 uncultured Rhizobiaceae bacterium
GAACTCGGCGGCGGCCAGACTGTCGCGTCGCAGGGCATTATCCATGGCGGCATGAAATATTCGCTGTCCCGGCAGGATGTGCACTCCCTGGATGCGCTGGCGCAGATGCCGGCCTTGTGGCGCGAATGCCTCGAGGGCAGCGGCGAAGTCAATCTGTCGGCCGTGCCGGTGAATGCCGACGCGACCTATATGTGGTCCGATGGTTCGCTGCTGTCGAAGGCGGCATCCCTGATCGCGGCGAAAGTGGTGCGCTCGCCGGTCTCGTCCTTGCGCGCGGATGACCGCCCGCCGCCATTCGCGGATTATTCCGGCACGCTCTACCGGCTCGACGAATGCGTGCTCGACGTGCCTTCTCTCGTGCGGGTGCTGGCAGCGCCGCATGCGGGACGCATCTTCCGGCTGGATGCCAGCAAGGCCGAATTCGGGGCCGACGGCGCGCTCGAATGGGACGATCTGCCGGTCGGCAGGGTGTCGATCAAGGCGCGCCGCATCGTCGTGACGGCGGGGCAGGGGTTCGACGATCTTGCCCGGCTGCCGGGGCTGAACGGCTTCATGCAGCAGCGCCGGCCGCTGCACATGGTTCTGGTCGAGCATGATTGCGCCATGCCGCTCTATGGCTACTGCATCGGCCGTGCCAAGCAGCCATTGCTCACCGTTACCAGCCATGCCCGCGCCGACGGGCGCCATGTCTGGTACTGCAGCGGCCGGTTGGCGGAAGAAGGGGTCGACCGCGAGCCCGAGGAGCAGATCGAGGCCGCGAGGCAGGCGCTCGCACGCTATGTGCCCTGGATCAGCCTGCGCCGTCGCCGCTGGCGCACCTTGCGGATCGACCGCGTCGAAGTCGCGCAGCCGGGCCGGGTTCGGCCGAGCGGGCCTTTTGCCGGCGCCGCCGGCAAGTTCATCGTCGCCTGGCCGACCAAGCTGGCACTGGCGCCGATGCTGGCGCAACGGATCCTGTCGCTGCTGCCGGAACCGACCGGCATGCCGGACATGACGGAAGAACTCGGCGAAATCCCGTTGCCTTCCTTCGCCGAACCGCCCTGGGAGCGCCTTTTCCAGTAAGTCTGTCCGGACCTGCTCAAGCCGGCCGGGCGAGCTCCTCCAGCAGCGCCGTCGTCGAATTGCCCGGCAGATAGTCGACTACCCGTACCTCGCCGCCATAGGAGCGGACGAAATCGGCGCCCTTGATCCGGTCGATGGAATAGTCGCCGCCTTTGACGAGCACATCGGGCCGGATGATCCTCAGCAGCCGTTCCGGAGTGTCCTCGCTGAAAGGCACGACCCAGTCGACCGGACGAAGCGCGGCAAGCACTTTCATGCGCTTGTCGAGTGTGTTGCAGGGACGACCGCCGCCCTTGAGCCGCCGCACCGATTCGTCGCTGTTCACCGCGACAATCAGCCGGTCGCCGAGCGCCCGCGCCTGCTGCAGGTAGTGCACATGGCCGGCATGGAGGATGTCGAAACAGCCATTGGTGAAGACGATGCGTTCGCCATTCTTCCGGGCGCGCGCCACATCATCGAGCAGCGCCGACAGCGAATCTGCCCGCTGCGCCTCCCCGCTGGCGCGGGCGAGCTCTTCCCGGTTCACCCTCGCCGTGCCCACCTTGCCGACAACAATGCCGGCGGCCAGATTGGCAAGTGCGACCGCCGGCGCAACCTCCTCGCCTGCGGCAATGGCGGCCGCCAGCACGGCGATGACGGTATCGCCCGCACCCGTCACGTCATAGACTTCGCGGGCGCGGGCCGGAAACCGTTCGGCGGTCCCATTGGCGGAGATCAGCACCATGCCCTTTTGCCCGCAGGTGATCAGCAGATGCCGGAGATCGAGGGTTCGTACCATGTCGCGGCCGCGCGCGACGATCTCGTCCAGACTGTTGCACCTGCCGGCCACTGCCTCGAACTCGGCCAGGTTCGGCTTCAGGAGGAAGACCCCGCGATAGCGCGAGAAGTCCGTGCCCTTCGGATCGGCAAGGACCGGTCTGCCTTTGGCCTGCGCGATCAGTCCGGGAATGTCGGAGAGCGTGTTCTTGCCGTAATCGGAGAGCACCAGAGCATCGGCGCGCTCCATTGCCTGTGCGGCGAGCCGCGCCACCTCTTCGGCCTCGCTGCCCGAAAAGGCCCGCTCCATGTCGAGGCGGATGAGCTGCTGGTTGCGGGCAAGGACGCGCAGTTTCAGGATGGTGGGTTCGGTGCCCGTTTCCGCGAAGGTGCAGTACACACCGAGGCGGGCGAGCATGCAGCGCAGGGCATCCGCCGCCGCGTCACGGCCGACCAGACCGACCAGGGTCACCGCCGCCCCCAGCCCGGCGAGGTTGCAGGCGACATTCGCCGCACCGCCGGGACGATCCTCATGTTTCCCGACCTCGACCACCGGCACCGGAGCTTCCGGCGAGATCCTGCTGACCTCGCCGATCCAGTAGCGATCGATCATCACGTCACCGGCCACGAGCACATGGGCCCGGTCGAACTTCGGCAAGCTGGCGCGACTCATCTGTCGTCCCCACCCGGTCTCGGCCCCACCGCCCGGATCAGTTGCCTCCAGACAATTTGCGGCGTCAATGCGGCGAAAATCGGGGGCTCGACCTGCCGCGACACCGGTGTCTGCTCCGATGCCTTCAGGCAGAACTGGTCCCTGCCATAGCCGCCGACCAGCGCCGGGTCCGTCGGGCCGAAGAGCACCACGTTCGGACGGTCGAGCGCCGCCGCGAGATGGGACAGGCCGGTATCGACGGAGACGACTGCCGTGGCGGTCGCGATTCGCCGGGCGATTTCCTCCAGCGACAGGCGCGGCAGTACCTCGATGCCGGGCCGTCCGGCTGCAATGCGGATGGCGCACTCGCGTTCGGCGTCGGTGCCCCAGGGCAGTTCGACGGTCCAGCCAGCGGCGATCGCCATTCCGGCAAGTTCGTGCCAGTAGGGTTCCGGCCAGTGCTTTTCCGGCCAGGTCGTGCCATGCGCGAACAGCAGCGTGCGGTCACGGACCGGACCGGCGAATCGCTGCCGCAAGCCATAGTCGCCCATGCCCTCGGGCAGGGAATAGCCCAGGGAATCGGCCATCAGCTGCCGCGTGCGCTCCACCGCATGCAGGTACCTGGGCACGCGGACCCGATGCTGGTAGGTGAGCGCGGCGGCGCTCTCGCGCGCCGAGCGCCGGTCGAAGCCATGGCGCTGTCCGCGTGCCGGCAATACGGAGAGGAATGCGCTCTTCATCAGGCCCTGTGCGTCCACGATCGCGTCATAGGCCTGCGCCCGCAGGGCGGAAAGATAGGCACGCATTTCCTGCAATGCCGCCAGCGGGTGTCGCCGCCATCGCCTGAAGGCGATCGGGATGACGCGATCCACTGCGGGATGCCAGGTCGGAATGGCGGCGATGCCTTCCTCGATGACCCAGTCGAAACGGATCCCGGGAACGGCGCGCATGGCGTCCGTCACCGCCGGAAGGCTGTGAATCACGTCACCCATCGAAGAGGTCTTCACCAGCAGGACTTTCACGCAACCCGTCCTCGCATCCGACATTCGCTTCATGCACTCACGTGGCACGGTCGATCTCGCGGACACTGCACATGATTAGTTCAAACAGGCAAAAAGAACAACCGGAAAACATGGTGCTTCATACGTGAAACATTTATTCTGTCATTCTCTTATATTATAAACTTCGAAATGATTCTTTCGGCACGGCGCCTCTCAACTGGAAGCTGATCTTCGCCCGACTGGCTCTGGCCCGTTCGCGCAGGTTCCGCTTCAGCCGATGCAATGTGTAGAAGCGTCGCCTGCCTTCTGCCGAACGCTTGCCCGCAGTCTCGATGTCGCTCGGACCTGGCGCCGCCGCGACCGATGCCGGCCAGACCGCCAGCCCGGTCTGGGTGATGCCGAGCCGCTGGCGCAGATGGACGTCGATCGGGGCATGGACGGACCTGGCCGAATCCAGCATCCGCAGGGCGCCGCGCCGCGACCACAGCAGGCCGACGCAGCGCATGGGAAAATAATGCGCCAGCACCAGATCGCGCCCATCCTCCAGCCGATATAGTCGCGAACAGCTTTTCAGGCGATCGGCGCCGAGATGAATCACATCCCACCTGCCGTCCAGGATCGGACCGCTGCGGTCGAGGAGCAGGATATTGTTGATATGAGAAAGAAAACCGGCACAGGGACGCGCATCGTCCTCGAATATCATGCAATATTCGGCTTCGCTCTCGACGAAGCGGGAAAGGGCTTTCAGATGGCTGAGGAAGCAGGCAATTTCCGAAGCGCGCAAGGAGCGGCCATAATAGGCCCGCGCCCCGGTGTCATCATAGGCGGCAAGTTGCTCCGCCGACAATTGCCGGCCGTCGACGGCGCGGATGCGGGTGAATTCGATGCCTTGCGCCTGCATTGCGCTTGAGACAGCGGCGAGACGGTCCGTCGACCGGTCGAGATTGATGACATAGGTTAGGATGCGCACGCACTGCACTCGCTTGACCCCGGGCGGCCGGCGCGAATCGTCGGCCTGTGTGGCTGATTCCTGCGCGGGAGAACGGGCAATTTGATGGCATCATCACTTTTTCCGGCGGCAACGCAGGGTTCGCGACGGGAAAGACGAGGGATGCTCCGCTGGCTTGGCGCAAGCAACCGGATGCCGGAGGAGGTCCGCATTCGCGGCGGTCTGGCCGTGCGGCTGGAAGGTGCGCCGCTGGAACTGGTGATGCCGTCCAATCCCGTGTCGGAAGTGGCCTTGTGCGGCGCCGACTACCCTGACGTGCGCCCGCATTTTCTAGTCAGCCAGGGCGACCGGGTCAGGCTGGGACAGGCGCTGTTCGCCGACCGCAGGCGGCCGCAGATCCGGTTCGCCGCGCCAGCCGCGGGCGTGGTGCGCGAAATCCGGCTCGGAAGAAGGCGCAGGCTGGAAGCGGTGGTAATCTCGGTCGAAGGGGAAGAGGCGGAGGAGTTCGCGACCGGCGAAGATCCCGGGTCCGTCCTGCAGCAGTCGGGCCTCTGGACCTCCTTTCTTGCCCGGCCCCATGGGCGGGTTCCCGATCCCGATGCCCGGCCGGAGACGATCTTCGTGACGGCGCTGGATACGCGGCCGCTGGCTCCGGACCCGATGGTCGCGATCGAACTCGAGCCGGAGACGTTCCGGCGCGGAATCTCCGTGTTGCGGCGACTGGCTGGCGCCGGCGTGGTGATCTGCCATGCTCCGGGCCGCAGGCCGCCGGTGAACGGGCAGGACCGGATACGCACGGTCGCGATCCGCGGCCGCCATCCGGCCGGTCTTCCCGGCACCTGGCTGCCGCTCCTGTCGAGGGTGGCGGAGGGGCAGATCGTGTGGTGCATCGGCTATGCCGACGTGCTTGCCATCGGCCATCTCTGGCTGCACGGTCGGCTGCCGGCAGAGCGGATTGTCGCGCTCGCGGGGCCGGCCGTTGAGAACCCCGGGCTCGTTCGCCTGCGTCATGGCGCCAGGCTCGCGGAAGTCGTCGCGGGCGAACTGCGCAGCGGCCCGGTCACGATCCTGTCGGGCGATGTCCTCGGCGGACGTCCATCGGAATATCTCGGGCGCTACCACCAGCAGATCACGGCGCTGCCCGAAGGGGCCGAACCACGCATTGGCGGGCTTTCGCTGGCGATCGCCCGGCAGGTTCCGGGCGGGCCCAGCGCCGCCATTGTGCCCCTGGAGGCGCTGCATCGCGCCTTGCCGGCCAATCCGGCGGCGATTGCGCTGATGCGGGCGCTGGCCGCGGGCGATGCAATGCAGGCGCGCCGGTACGGCTGTCTCGCGCTCGACGAGGAGGACATGGCGCTCGTCACCCGCCTTTGCCAGACCGGGGCCGATTATGGCGTCCTGCTGCGGCGTATGCTGGACCGGATTGCCGCCGGGGAGGGCGAATGAGCATCCAGGCCGATCTTTCCCGCGCGGAACGTCGTTTGCCGGGGTTGCCGGACCGGTACAACCTGCTGCTGCTGGCCGCCGTGGTACCGGCGGTGCTGGTTCGCGCCGGAACTGACCGGTTCCTTCTTGCACCCGCCGGCGCACTGATCGCGGCTCTCCTGGTTGCCGTCCTGTCCGCACTGCTGTCGAACCGCCGGCCGGGCTGGTCCTGGCTCGGCTCCTCCCTGCTTTTCGCCCTGCTGCTGCCGGATGCGGTTTCGCCATGGCAGGCAATGGCGGCGATGGCGTTCGGCCTTGCCGCCGGGGAACGCATCTTCGGCACGGAAGGGCATGCCCCGGTACATCCGGCGGCGCTGGCGCTGGTGGCGCTCTCTCTCTGCGGTGCGCTTCCGCCTGGCGGCGGTCCCGACTGGACCGCGTCGGCGGCTACATTGCCCGGGCTTTGCCTGCTGCTGGCATCCGGGATCCTGCCCTGGCGCACGACAGCCGCCCTGGCGCTTGCGGTCGCACTCTTCTGGTCGGTGTCGGGCACCGAAGTGCCGCCGGCGCTGCTGCCCGCCATCCTGCTGATCTGCCATCCGCATGGCGGTGCCGTCACCCTTGCCGGCAGGGTGGGGCAGGGGCTGCTCGCGGGAGTCCTCCTGTCTGCGGCGGCAGGCACCGTCGCGGGCGCAGCCTGTGCCGCCTTCGTCGCCAGCCTGTTCTCACCGCTGATCGACCGCGCCGTTCTGGGAATTCATCAGATGAAAAGAGGAGGGCGCCTTGGCTGATCTGCAGTCATGGTGGCGGGCATGGCGCCAACAGCCGCCGGAAAGTCCGGCGCGGATTCACGCCTTTTCGCTTTTGGTGGCCGTCGTGTCGGCGCTGGCCGTGGCGCTCGCCCATTTCGTCCTGCGTCCGGCCCAGCAGGCCAATCTGGAGAAGGAGTGGCGCCAGGAGATGGAGCGCGTTCTCGCCGGCACGCCAGGGCTTGCCGCGGCGCTCGAGGATGCGGACATCAACCGCCTCGAGGTTCGCATCGTCGACCTTCGCCTCGGTGATTTCGCGCGCGGTCTCGATGCGCGTAATTTCGATGCCGAGGCCGCCGCCGCCGACCCCAATCTGTATACGTTCATCGAGGAGGTCGACGATTTTGCGGGAATTTCCCGCCGCCCCGACCTGCGTCCCGTCTATATGGGCTACAAGGATTACCGGCTGATGGTGGTGGCGGTCCCCGCCTATGGGGTGGGATTCCAGTCGACCATCGAGGCATTCGTCTCGCTCGAGCGCGATCTCAACACCATCTACCGACTCTCCATTCATGCGCAGGGCGAGCCCGGCGAGCCCGGCACGGGGATCACGGATCCGGCCTGGCTGGCGCAATGGCGCGGCAAGAAGGTTCGCGACGGCAAGGGCGAGGTGCGCATCGACGTGGCCCCCGGCAGCGGCACCAGCATCTATGAGGTTCCGGTGGCGAACGGTGCGGAAGCCTCGGCGACCGGCGTTGCCAATCTGGTGCGTTTCTGGCTTGGCGACCATGGATTTGGCCCGTTCCTCTCCAGCATTGCGCGGGAGGCCGGCGGATGAGCGGATCGACGGCGGGCCGGCGTCCGGACGCCATGCTGATCCTGAGCCTGTGCCCGGCGCTGGCGGTGACGCACAGCCTTGCACCGTCACTCGCGCTCGGGGCTGCCATGCTGTTCGTATTGCCGCTGGCCTCGCTTCTGGCCGGCGCGATCGGCACCCGCGCTCCGCGTGCCATTCGCAGGCTGGCGCTGCTGACCATCGCCGCCACCCTGGTCATGCTGGTCGACCAGTTCATGCTCGCCTACGCCTTCGAGCTGCGCCGCCAGCTGTCGATCTTCCTCGGGCTGATCGTCGTCAATTGCCTCGTGCTCGAACGCGGCGAGCGCCATGCCGTTCGCACTCCGCCGCTGCAGGCCCTGAAGGAGGGGCTGGCGCACGGCCTCGCCTTTGCCGTGCTGCTGTCCTTCATCGGCGCGGTCCGGGAGCTTGCCGGCGCCGGCAGCCTGCTCGGCCGTCCCCTGCTGCCGCAAGGCCTCGGCCTTGTCCTGCTGGCGCCCGGCGCCTTGTTCCTCGCCGGCCTGATCTGCTGGCTGATGCAGGCGTTGCGCCGGGTGGCACCGGCCTGGCCAGGTGGGATCGACAAATGAGCGAAGCATTTCTGCGCGCCATTTTCGCCGATAATCTGGCCCTGACCTGGTTCCTGGGCATCGGCACCGTGCTCGCGACCAATATCCGGCTGCGCGAGGCGCTCGCCGCCGGTCTGGCCGTGATCGTGCTGCTTTGCTTCACGGTTCCGCTCAATCATCTGCTCTACCGCTTCCTGCTGGCTCCGGGCGCATGGGAGGATTTCGGCGATCTCTCCTTCCTGCGATTTCTGATGTTTGCCGGCTCGATCCTTGTCGCCGTCGAGCTTCTCGAACTGGTGCTTGCCCGCCATGCGCCCGGCCGGCGATCCTGGCCGGACGTTGTCCGGCTCAACAGCGCACTCTTCGGCGCCAGCCTGTTCATGGCCGAACGCGACCTCGATCTGGTCGACAGCCTCGTCTACGGCGCCGGTGCGGGAATTGGCTGGGCGCTGGCCGTGGCCGCGTTCGTGGCGCTGCGGGAACGGATGAGCTACAGCGAGATGGCGGCCGGCCCCGGCGCCGGGTTCTTTCTGGCCGGGCTTCTTTCCATGGCCTTCCTCGCGCTGGGGAGGGTGCTGACCCCATGAGCGAGGCCCTCTTTGCCGGCATTCTCCTGATTGCCATCGTCATGACCCTGACGGCAATGCTCGTATCGATCCGCGCCGTCACGCGCGATACTTCGCATGCCCCGGGCAACCCGGCCGCCACCCCGCGCGCGAGCGATGTCGAGGAGGAGGTCTATGCCTGCAAGGTGCTTTCCAGCCGCACGGTCGCCCCGCTGCTTCGTGAGCTCATCCTGGCGCTTCCGGAAGGCCGGCGGATCGAATTCAAGCCTGGCAACTGGGTCGAAGTCACGGCGCCGCCCTATACGCTCAGCTTCTCCGACTACGCGCTGACAGCGGAGCATCGCGCCGTCTGGGACCGGATGGGAATCTGGGGCCTGTCCGTCTCCAGCGCCAGGCGCGAGAGCCGGCCGTACTGGATCGCCAACACGGTGGAGGATGGCGGCGAATGGCTGGTGCTGCTGGTGCGCCTTGCCCTGCCGCCTCCCGACCGGCCGGAGCTGCCCCCGGGCAAGGTCTCGTCCTGGCTGTTCGGGCTGCGCGCCGGGGACGTCGTCGAAGTGCGAGGCCCATTCGGCAAGGCAGCCGTGCCGGATGGCGAGGACGAACTGGTGCTGATCGGGGCAGCGCATGGCATGGCGCCGATCCGCGCCATCCTTTCCGCGCAGCTCGCCGGCAAGGGGACGAAACGGCCGATCCGCCTGTGGTACGGCGCTCGCAACCAGGCGGAACTGGTCTACCGCGACGAGCTCGACCGGCTTGCCGCGGCCCATCCGAACTTCATCTGGTCCGCGGCGCTGACCGAACCGGAGGCGGATGGTGCGCCTGCCGGTTTCCTGCACGACCGGATCCGCCGCGATTTCCTCGAGATGCATCCGGGGCCGGAAGACTGTCTCTATCTCGTTTACGGCCCCCCCTTGATGACGAGGTCCGTCGTTGCAATGCTGGAAGACTTCGGTGTCGACGCCGACCGCATCCGTGTCGGCGGCGCCGAAAGCAGGGAAGTGGCCAGGGCCGGAGGGGAGCCGTGAGTCCGCGGATCCGCGATATCATGACGAGGGACCTCTTGCTGCTGCGTCCGGAAATGGAGGTGCTGCATGCAATGCGCCTGCTGCTGCGGCGCAACTGTTCCGGCGCGCCCGTCGTCGCAGGCGACGGCACGCTGGTCGGGCTCCTGTCGCAGAAGGACTGCCTGCGTGCCGCCGTCCACGCGTCCTACTACCAGGAATGGGGCAGCCCGGTTTCCGTCCACATGAATCGCGAGGTGGTGACGATGGACGCCGAGCTCGAGCTGATGGACGCGGCGCTGCAATTCCTGAACAGTCCGTACCGGCGGTTTCCGGTGGTCGACGGCGGCAGGCTTGCCGGCATTGTCAGCCGATCGGACCTGCTGCGGGCGCTGATCGATCACTGGCGCTGAGCGGCGGCAGTCAGCTTGGCCTCGTCGTCGGGCTCGACATGGATCGTAACGATCAGGTTGCCGAACTCCTTGCGCAACGCCGCCTCGATGCGGTCGCAGATGGCATGGGACTGGCGCACGGTCATTCCGGCATCGACAACGAGGTGAAATTCGACGAAGGTCGCCCGGCCGGCAATCCGCGTCTTCAGATCGTGGGTCTCGATCGCTTCTGGCGAGTTTTCGGCGATGATCCTGCGGATCAGCGCCTGGTCGTGCGGTTCGACCGAGCGGTCCATCAGGCCCTGCAGGGAGGAGCCGATCAGCCGCCATCCCTGCCAGAGAATATTGAGTGCGACGGTCACCGCCATGAGCGAATCGAGAATGTACCAGCCCGTCAGCACGGTCAGGGCGAGGCCGAGAACCACCCCGACCGAAGTATAGACGTCGGCAAGAATGTGCTGCCCGTCGGCAACCAGGGCGGGAGAGCGATGAGTTCGCCCGGCGCGGATCAGCACTCCGGCCCAGGCTGCATTGATCGCCGATGCCGCTACCGTTACCGCGAGGCCCGTCCCCAGCTGTTCGAAGGCGGGTTGCTCATGAAAGCTGCGTGCAACCTCGTACAGGACCAGCAGCGCTGCCGCGACGATCAGCATGCCCTCGGCAACTGCCGAAAAATACTCGGCCTTGTGATGCCCGAAAGGATGGGTCCGGTCCGGCGGGCGGCTGGAGACGCGTATGGCGACGAATGCCAGGAAGGAGGCAATGACGTTGACGATCGATTCGAGCGCGTCGGAATAGAGCGCCACCGAACCCGTCAGCCACCAGGCGACGAATTTGAGGCCCATCACGCCCAGAGAGAGCAGGATGGACCAGAAGGCAAGCCTGGCGAGCCTTCCGGTCATTCCGCGGCCGGAGCCGCCCGCATCGGTCACGATGCCGAAGCAGGCACGGGCGGCGCACTGTCCTCATCGAACTGCGCGATCTCCTTGTCGGCGATGAAGGTGTAGAACATGGGCACCACGAACAGGGTGAACATGGTGCCGACGAGAATGCCGGTGAAGATCACGAGGCCCATGGAATGCCGCGCCGCCGCGCCGGCGCCGGAAGCGATGATCAGCGGAACGACGCCCAGGGACATGGCGGCGGTGGTCATCAGGATTGGCCGCAGCCTCGTCTTCGCCGCGGCGACGATCGCCTCGAAGCGGTCATAGCCGTGCTCGATCCGCTGCTGGTTGGCGAACTCCACCATCA
>CAYLSN010000059.1:0-10970 GCA_964386015.1 uncultured Rhizobiaceae bacterium
CAAGGCCGAGCAGCTTCTCGACCCTGCCGAACAGCTTCGAGGAGAAGGCGACCTCCTCCGGCCCGTGCATCTTCGGCTTGACGATGTACACCGAACCGGCACGACTGTTCGCCCGGCTGCCGTTCGGGCCGACATCGTGCAGGGCGATCAGAGAGGTGATCGCCGCATCGAGAATCCCCTCGGGCACCTCATCGCCGTCTCCATGGAGGATGGCCGCGCTGGTCGTCAGGTGCCCTACATTGCGTACCAGCAGCAGCGAGCGCCCTTTCAGGACCAGTTCCCGCCCTTCCGGCGTCGTGTAATGCCTGTCCCCGGAAAGGCGCCGTTCGAACGTGCGGCCATTCTTGGTGACCGCTTCGGCAAGGTCGCCTTTCATCAGGCCGAGCCAGTTGCGGTAGGCAAGCACCTTGTCGGCGGCATCGACGGTCGAGACCGAATCCTCGCAGTCCTGGATGGTCGAAAGCGCCGCCTCCAGCACGATGTCGGAAATCCCGGCCGGATCGTCGCGTCCGATCGGATGGTTGCGATCGATGACGATCTCGACATGCAGGCCGTGATTGACGAGCAGCACCGCGTCGGGATCGGCGGCATCGCCGCGAAAGCCGGCAAATTGCGCCGGATCGCGCAGCGCCAGCCCGGGGCCGGCCGCAAGCCGGCCATCTGTCGCCGCAATTCGCGTCCGGTCCTTCCAGCTGCCGCCTTCGAGCGGAAACGCCTCGTCGAGGAAGTCCATCGCCCAGGCGATGACGCGCGCCCCACGCTCCGGGTCGTATCCGTCGCCGGTCGGGGCATCGCCGAGCGCATCCGTGCCGTAGAGCGCATCGTAGAGCGAGCCCCAGCGCGCATTCGCTGCATTGAGCGCATAGCGCGCATTGGTGATCGGAACCACCAGCTGCGGCCCGGCGATCCTGGCGATCTCCTCGTCGACATTCTGCGTCGCGATCGCGAACGGTTCGCCTTCCGGCACGATATAGCCGATCTCCTCGAGAAAGCGGCGGTACTCGCCGAGGTCCGCCGGCATGCCGTGCTCGCGGTGCCAGGCATCGATCCTTGCCTGGAGTTCGTCCCGCCTTGCCAGCAAGGCGCGATTTTCCGGGGCCAGGTCGGCAATGATTGCCTCGAGACCGGCCCAGAACGCGGCCGGAGCAATCCCGGTGCCCGGAATCGCCTCCTCGACGACGAAATCATGCAGTTCGCGCGCTATGGCGAGATTGCCGATCCTGGTGCGCTCAGCCATGCCTCTCCCCTCCTGCAAGTACCGGAAATGCATCCGGTGAATGAGCCAACGGCGTCTTGTGCCCAAGCCTGCCGAAAAGGTCAACCAAGCGGCCCGCGCCCCTCGGTACCGTCCCGGACAATGGCGATCCGCGGCCGGCCGGATGCAGTTGCGCGGATCCTCGCCTCCACGAACATGCGTCTGCCCTCGACCTCTGCCGCCCGGATCTCCCGCTCCACATCGACGGTCGCCATGTCCGTGCCCGCGGCCACGGCGGCGCTCAGCGCAAGCGCCGTTGCACGGTGTTCGGCGTCCTCGAGAGCAGATGCCTCGTCCGCATGGTCGACGGCCTCCTCGCCCGCCGAGACGCGATACACGCCCTCGGCTGGCTGGCTGACGATCGCCTCGGCAGCGACCCGCACCTGGCCGACCACAGCGCCGATCGCGTTGGCGACATCCGCGTCCGGCGGCACGACGCACTCTGCTTCCAGAACATCGCGCAACCCCGGATAGTACAACGGCGCCGAGGCGCCGAGCCCGACCAGGGGACGGTCAAGTCCGATCCGGGCGCGGACCGTTCCCGGCCTCTTTTCCAACGCTCGCTCCACCAGAGGAGAAGCGACCAGTACCGGTCCGTCCAGCCCGTCCTCGACCAGGGCCGTTTCGACAATGGCCTCCGCCGATTTCCGCTTCAGCAGATCCAGGACTCTCGTCGCCGCCTCCTCCGCGCCCTTGGCAGTACCGAGACGCCGCGCCAGCAGCAGGGCGCCCAGTCGCGCGCTTTGCACATCCCACGATCTCTGCCATCCAAGCACATGCGCCGCATCCGTGGGAGTGAAGCCGATGAGTTGCACGATGCCGCGACGCACTAGCTGGTCGAGGGGCGCCCAATGCGCCGAGGACAGGATCAGACCGTTCAGCGGTACCGGACCGTCGCCGATCCGGGCAAGGAAGCGAAGCGCGGATGCGTCCGGAGGAGCCGAACCGGCGAGGCCGCTCCGGATGGCGAAGCGACCGTCGAGCCGGCCGGGACGCGGATTGGCCAGTTCGAGCTCCAGCGCCCTGTGCAGCAGGTCGCCGTGGAGCTCCCCGGCCAGCGACAGCGGCAGACAGCGGCGCGGGCCCAGCCGCAAGGACGGCTGCAGTCCCGCTTCCTCCAGCGAGACTTCGGAATCCCCGCCGAGCCCGAAGGTCCGCATCGCGACCGCTTCGACCATGGTGCGGTATCCGCCTACGGTCGCGCCTTCCGGATCGAGTCGCGGCCGGCCGCCGTCCAGCATTGCAATATCGGTCGTGGTGCCGCCGATGTCGGCAACGAAGGCATTGTCGAGCCCGGTCAGGAAGCGTGCGCCGACGAGGCTCGCCGCAGGCCCGGAAAGGATCGTCTCGATCGGCCGTTCGCGTGCCAGTCCGCTGTCGACAAGCGCGCCGTCGCCGCGCACCACCATCAGCGGAGCATCGATGCGGTTGGCGCGCATGAAGGCCAGCGTCGAATCGATCAGCCGGGTGATCAGGGGAACCAGCCGGGCATTCAGCAGCGTGGTCAGCGCGCGCCTCGGTCCGCCGAGGCGGGAAGTAAGCTCATGGCTGCAGGTGACCGGAAGGCCGCAGGCCTCACGGATGCAATGCCGCGCGGCAAGCTCGTGAGCCGGGTTGCGTGTCGCGAAGTAGCCGGCGATCGCGAAGCCGGAAACCTCTCCGGCAAGGCCACGGTCCAGCGCGGCACGCAGTGGCGCGAGGTCGAGCTCGCGCGCATTGCCGTAGACGTCGTGGCCTCCGGGGCAAAACAGCACCGGATCTGTCCCGAGCGCCGCCTGCAGGCCATCCCTGGCGAGGTCGGCCGGTTCGAAACCGATCATGACCAGCGCCGCTCGTCCTCCCTGCCCCTCGACGAGGGCATTGGTCGCCAGGGTCGTCGACATGCAGGTGAGACGGATCGCAGCGGCATCGATGCCCGCCTGCCGGATGACGCGGCCTGCCGCGCCCGCAATACCGACCGAGAGATCGTGCCTTGTCGTCAGCGCCTTTGCCTTGGCGACGACGCCGGCGGCTTCGCCGTACAGCACGGCATCGGTATAGGTCCCGCCAGTGTCTATGCCGAGGAAAAGGGGTTCGCTGTCATTCATCAGATTCGCTCATATCATGAATGGACGCCGTCTCATTGGCGCACCAACAGATGCGGGCTATAAGCATATTCAAGAATAAAAGAGAAATTGCACGGATCGCCGTTGTATCGGAGCAATTGAGGCGCTGCGGCGGCACCGGCTGCCTGGCCCGGTGCGTACGATCAGATGGGGGGCGGCAATCCGTGCAAGCCCGGGCCCTGACCCGGGACCAGGAGCCGCCCGCGGATTGTGGGCACGATTGCTGGCATTGGGGGGCAGTGTCAGGATGACAGCCCGCCCTGCGCGGCTCTTGCGACGAGGTCGCGTATCCATCGCATCCGTTCGGCGCGGTGGGTACGCGACGTCCAGTACATATATGTATCTGTCTGCAGCTCGAAAGGCGCGGCAATGACGGCGACCTCGTCGCCATAGGTTGCGGCGAGACGGGCCGAAACGGTGGCGACAAGGTCGGTCCCCCGGACGAGGCGCTGGATCTCGCTGGTGCTGGTCAGATCGATGACCGTCTCATGAGGCAATCCCTGCCGCTCCAGCAAGGCGAGATAGGCGGGACGGCGCATCCCCTCGCAGCTGACCACAATGTGTCTGGCCGCCGAATATTCGGCCAGAGTCATGCCCCGCGACACGAAGGGGCTGTCCCGGTCGACGACGCAGATATAGGAATCGCGGTAGAGCCGCCGGCGGTAGAGCGTCGGAGAATCGTGGTCGTCGGGCGTGAGAAGCAGATCGCACAGCCCGTCGCGCAGCCGTGCATGCCCATGCCTGTGGCCATCTATGAGCTGCAACCTCACTTCCGGCGCGTGCCGCCGCAGGTAGCGCACGATATGCGTCATCAGGATGACCCGCTCGGTATGATCGAGCGCGAAGATGACCTTGAATCTCTCCGCCGCCGGGTCGAAGGATTGCGGATGCCGGATAGCGTCGAGCTGCGACAGGATCTCGCGCGCGCGTTCGGCCAGTTCGGCGCAGCG
Source organism: uncultured Rhizobiaceae bacterium (assembly GCA_964386015.1). Lineage (GTDB taxonomy): Bacteria > Pseudomonadota > Alphaproteobacteria > Rhizobiales > Rhizobiaceae > CAYLGY01. The sequence goes on from CAYLSN010000059.1 coordinate 4,311, forward strand.
TGTCGTTGCGACGATGCCGCGGCCCGAGCGGAGGAAGAGCGGATCGTCGAACATGTGACGCAGGCGGTCCATGGTGTAGCTGATGGTCGACTGGTTCACCTCCAGCAGTTCCGCCGCGCGGGTGAAGGAGGCGGTATCGTAGACGACGCGCAGGGTCTGCAGCGCGGCCACGTCGAGGTTCAACCGTTCCGCGCGTTTCGCAGCCAGCATGGTTCAGCCTCTTCCTTCACCTCGTCTGCCCGCGCGCGTGCGGCGTTCCCGCACGATCTGCACCGCCATTTCCGCAATCCGGTTGCGCAGCCATTTCAGATTCTCGGCATCGTGGGTCCGTTCCGACCAGAACAGGTAGATGTCCTGATACGCATTGACCGGAGCCTGGACTATGGCGACCCTGTCGGAGCAGAGCCGGGCAAGTTCCTCGGTGACGGTCGCCACGAGATCCGTGCCTGCGATGAAGTCCCCGATCTCGCTGGTACTGGCCAGATCGAGCACGATCTCGGGCGGCTTGCCCAGCTGGCTCAGCCGCTCGAACCAGGCCGGGCGATACAGCCCTTCGAAACTGATCAGGATGTGCCGCGCCTGCGCATATTGTTCCAGGGTCATCCCGCCGGCGAGCGGCCCGTTGCGATCGACAAGGCATACGAACCGGTCACGCATGAGGTGCCGGCGGCGGAACGGCAACACTTCCTGCGGCATGGGACGGATCAGGAGATCGCAGCTCCCCGCCTCCAGCGCCTCGTAGGCCGAGGCACGCGACTGGACGAATCGCAGGCGCACGCCCGGCGCCGTGCGCCGCAAATCCCGTACGAGTCGCGTCATCAGCACTGCCAACCCGGCATGGCTGAGGCTGATCACCGCCTCGAACTCGTCGACGGCGGGGTCGAAGATGCGCGGTCGCATCATCCGCTCGAAGCCGTCGATGACGTCGTCGATCTGGCTGACGATCTGCTCGCAGCGGTCCGTGGCGACAATGCCGTTCTTGCCCCGGACGAAGAGGGGATCGTCGAATACAGTGCGCAGGCGCTTGAGCGTGTAGCTGACCGACGACTGATCGACATCGAGCTGCCGCGCCGCGAGCGAGAGCGAGCTGAGCTCATGAACGAGTTTCAGCGTCTTCAGCGCTGCAAGGTCCACGTTCAGGAACGGCCCCCGCAGGGGCTCGTGCGTGGCTCGTGCCCGTTCAGGATCGATCATTTCCGTTGCTCCTCGCAGCAGACCCACACTGCGAGCGTGCACGCCCTTACGCGCCTGTTGCCTTCCCATGCGACAAACTGCCGCAGGCCAGTTCATGCATCATAGCGCAAGTGCGAGTTCCGTCAGCAGGAAAAATTGCTCGCGCGTCAAATCGGGGTGAAGCGCGTGGGCGCGGGCGACTCAGCGCTCGAACTTCTCGCCCGGATAAATGCCCCAGATCGCCGACTGGTCCAGCCATCCTTCATGCGCGCCGAAGCGCATCCGGCACCATTCTCCGTCACAGGAAAGAATGTCGCCGACCGCGCCAGGCTCGACCAGCGCTACGACGCGCGCGCCTGCCGCCGGGTCGTTCCGCAGTTCGATCCTGCGGCTGCGATCGCGGAGCCAGGGCGCCGCCATCCCGGTGCGGGCGCCGGACAGGAGCGACTGGTAGATCCAGCCTTCCGTTCCTTCGTGGTCGCGAACGCGCCTCCAGTTGTCGTATTCCTGGATGACCTCCAGCGGCAGACCCTTCTTCAGGTAGAGCCATTCGACGGCATAGCCCTGTCCGGGACCGACGCGGAGATTGACCCGGCTCGCCTTGAGGCTGACGAATCGCGGCAGCGGCAAGCCGCTGGGCCCTCGCTGGGCCGCGCCTGCCGACTGCGCCAGTGCCGCGGGAGGCAGAGCCGCAGGCATCACGAGCAAAAGCGCGATCATCGGGGCAATCGTGCGACGGAACATCTGTGCAAACACAGCCATGGCCTTTCCTGCTGCGGTCCTTGCGCCGCCTTTTTCTTTGTCTTTCCCCCGTCCATTGGGTTAGAGGTGCAATGGTGCGGAAGAGCCCTCGGGAGGCGGCTTCCGAGATTCGCCGCTCTTGGTTAACGTCGTCTCAACGAGGTTCGAGTCGAGGAAGAAATGTCCGGCAGGAAACGGCCCAGAGTCGTCATCACGCGCAAATTGCCCGACCTCATCGAAACGCGCATGCGCGAATTGTTCGACGCGAAGCTGAATGTTGACGACCGCCCGATGACGCAGGCCGAACTGGTGGCCGCGTTCCGGGAGGCGGATGTGGTGGTCCCGACCGTGACCGACCGGATCGATCGCGCCCTGATCGAGCAGGCAGGCCCCAGCCTTCGCCTCATCGCCAATTTCGGCAATGGCGTCGACAATATCGACGTTGCCGCCGCGGCGCAGAAGGGGATCACCGTGACCAACACGCCGCGTGTCCTCACCGAGGATACAGCGGACATGACGATGGCGCTGATTCTCGCCGTGCCGCGCCGCCTGACCGAAGGCGCCAACTATCTGCTGCAGAACGAGAAATGGGCTGGCTGGTCTCCGACCTGGATGCTGGGCCGGCGCATCTGGGGCAAGCGGCTCGGCATTGTCGGCATGGGCCGGATCGGCACCGCCGTGGCAAGGCGCGCCAAGGCCTTCGGGCTGTCGATCCATTATCACAACCGCAATCGCGTCCTGCCGGCGACCGAGGACGAGCTGGAGGCGACCTATTGGGAGAGCCTCGACCAGATGCTGGCGCGCATGGACATCATCTCGGTCAATTGCCCGTCGACGCCGGCGACCTTCCATCTGCTTTCCGCCCGGCGGCTCGCCCTGATGCAGCCGACCGCGTATATCGTCAATACGGCGCGCGGCCAGATCATCAACGAGCAGGCGCTGATCGAGATGATCGAGACGGGCCGGCTGGCGGGCGCCGGCCTCGACGTCTTCGAACATGAGCCGGCGGTGGACCCGCGCCTGCTGGCGCTCGCCCGGACCGGCAAGGTGGTGCTGCTGCCGCATATGGGCTCCGCCACCATCGAAGGCCGCATGGAGATGGGCGAGAAGGTCATCATCAACATCCGGACCTTCTTCGACGGTCACCGGCCGCCTGACCGGGTATTGCCGTCATTTACCTGAGGCGAACCGAGGAGCGACGGCTCCCCGGCACACGGCCGGGAATCTGCGGATCGGCACGCGCACAGGCAGGCCGGCTCCATGGCGGAAACCGGCCATTCCGGCCTATTGCGCCTTGGCAGGCATCTCGATCAGGATCCGCACGATGGTGGCGGCGTCGGCTACCCCGGTCTGCGGCAGATTCTGCGACGACTGGAAGGCGCGCAGCGCCGATTCCGTCTGCGGTCCGAACACGCCATCCGCCGTGCCGGTGAGGTGGCCGAGCCGGATGAGCTGCGCCTGGATCTTCTGCAGCGTTTCGCGCCGCACCGAAGCCTTGCGCTCGCCCGACACGGTCTCCACGATCGGCGCATTTTCGACGACGCGCGCCGCGGCGAGTGCCTTCAGCACCTCGAAGGCCACGGTCTCGACCAGGGAATCCGGAACTTTCTCGCAGGTGCCGACAATCATGCGCAACATCGAGGCGCCGTCGACGAGCGGCGAGACATCGTAGGTTTCCGATTGAACCCGGTTGAACGCGGTCGTGTAGCCGAGCACCCAGGCCAGCGCCACCGCGGCCGCGTTGGCGTCGTTGCGCAGGGTCTCGCCGACGGCGCTGCATTTCTGTGCGCCGAAGCCGCGGATGGAGAAGGAACCGTCCTTGGTCGCCGCCATGGCCGGGCAGGCGATGCCGGCGGCAAGCAGCAATGCGGGAACAAGCTTGCGGAAGGAATGCGTACTCATGTGTCAAAGCCCCAGAGAAGGAAATGGACGGGCAGTTTGCCCGTCCATCTCCCGAATGCCAAGCGCCAATCAGTATCCCGAGCGCGAGATCCGGTTGGTGACGCTGTTGCCGACCGCCGCCGCCGAGATCGAATTGCCGCGCACGACATTGATCGAGCCGGTGGCGGAAGCTGCGCCCATGATCCCCATGACGACATCGCTCACCGTCGCCGTCACGCTGCCCGCATTGTGCTGGGTGGTGGCAATGGCGGCACTGGCGCCGGCGACCGCGGCGGAAGCCAGGGCGATCTGGTTGAACGCCGCATTGGCGACGCCCGTCGCCCGAACCTGGTTGCCGGTCACGGCCGAAAGCGAGTTGGTCACGGCGGCGGCATTGTCGCCGGTCACGCCGGCAAAGGCCGAGGTGACCGAGGCGTTGAGCGGACCCAGATTGGTCTGGGAGTTCAGCACCGCATAATCCGACTGTGCCGTGGCCACCTGTGGCTGTCCGCTCGCATAGCCGATCGTCGAGCCCACCGAGCTGCCGAGGTTGACCGCCGAGACAGCCAGCGCATTGGTGGCGCGGTTGCCTTCGGCGCGCGCGTCCATCAGATTGCCGCTGACCACCAGGGTCGAGGCGTCGATGGTCTGGTCGGCCTCGATATTGATCAGGGCGCTGTCGCCGCCCGAATCGATCGAGGCTCCGATGATCGCGGAGGTCGACTGCTCATTGACCACGGCGCCGGTCGTCGTCAGGTTGGCAAAGCCGCTGATCTCGAGCACATTGACCGCATTATTGTCGCGGGCCAGCGCCTGCACCGTATTGTCACTGACCGTGGCGACAGAGTCGCTGAGTTCGGTCATGTCGAGATCGATGCTGAAATTGCTGACCCCGGCATTGACGTAACGGGAGAATTCGTCCGTCTCACGCTGGACATTCAGCAGCGAGAACTCGCGGTCGACGTCTCCGGTGCCGGTGATCGCCTGCGTGGCGGTCGGATAGCCGCCCTCATAGCTGACGCCGGTAAACCTGATGCGGTTCTCGGCAAGGCTGCCTTCGGCAATGGCGTAGACCAGATTGCCGGCAGTTGTCGCCGTGCTGTCACTGATTGCGAGATCGTCATCATTGGTACCGATGCGGGCAACCATCGTGCTGGCGCCGATACTGGCGCCGTTCTCCTGCACGCTCAGCAGGGATACAATATTGTCGCCGCCGCCCGTGGGCGTATCCAGCGACGCGATGTCGATCTCGATGTTGTTGCCGTAGACATTGCCATCGCCGAGCGCGACATTGCCTCGCGCCAGCGCGCCGATGATATTGCCGCTGATCACCAGGACGGAGCCATCGCTGATCGATTCAACCTCGGCGGTGCCGACATTCGACGCGGTGTTGGTAGCCATGACGTCGCCTTCGTACCATTGGCCGTTGGCCAGCGCGAACGCGGCATTCGTACCCTCATAGTCCACGATCGGAAGGAGATTGCCGGGTATGCCGTCAACCGTGCCGACCAGCGCATCGGCAACCTCCGCCGACAGCGAATTGATGACGCTGTTTGCAATCGCCGTGGCCTGCATGCGGTTGTCGGACAAGGCCAGCACGGAGCCCGAAACGTCGGCGCCGGCCGTCGAGCTGATGCCGACCTGGCTTTCGCTCAGGCTTGCCAGGACCAGGCTGCCGCTATACTGGCCGCTGCTGATGGCTGCGTTCAGCGTCCCGTAGCCGGATGCCGATTCGGCGCCACCCGCCACGGCCGTCAGGCCGATGCCGTTGCTGCCGACATTCCCACGCGCCCCGCTCTGGATGCTGTTGTCGGAGGCGACGACGGTCGACCCGGAGATGGTGTCGCCCACGACGCCCATGGCGATCCCTGCAACCGTGGCCAGGATCTGCGTTTCGTAGTTGACTTGCTGGTTGGCCACGGACGCAGTGCCTTGGGCGGTGACTTCATAGTCGTCGAAATCGATCAGGGCATAGGCGAGACCCAGGTCTCCCCGCAGATCGGTCGCCGCAATGGCAATGCCGGCCGCACCCTGGTTGCCGACGGCAAGGCCCGAGACCGAATTGCCCGATGTGACCGCCGTCGAGTCCTCGATGTTGCCGACCGTGATGCCGACAGCCACCGGTCCGGTGGTCTGGAAATCGGTCTGGCCGACCTCGGTGGTGATGTCCGAGGCATAGTTTGCCTGCTGATTGCCGATCGATGCGCTGGCGTTGAAGTTGGCGTCGGTCTTCACCTGGATGGCAAGGGTGCCGACATTGCCGCTCGAACTGGCGCTCAGTGCATTGTCGCCGACGACGAGGTTGGCGCCCTCCGCATTCTCGCCGGTTGCGAACATGATGCCCGCTGCGACGTTGTGCAGCGTGCCGTCGATCGTGACGCCGGCATTTCCCTGGGCGCTCAGAATGCCGAGATGGGCGTCGAGGTCGCCTTCGAGATCGGGGGAGCTGCCGTCGACCGTCAGGGTAACGCCGGCGAATGTCGAAGAGCCGAGGACGCTGACATTCTCATAGTCGAAGGAGGCGAGGCTCTGATTGCCGACCGCCACCGAGTCGAGCGAGTTGCCGCGGACGGTGAAGGTGTCCGTGAATGCATCCCCGCTGTCGATGGCGACGAAGCCGCCGACGCTCACCGTGTTGATCGAGGCCAGGATCGCATTGTCGAAATTGAGCTGGACCGAGCCGATGCCGGCGCCGCCCAGGGCCAGCAGGGTTTCATCGTCGATCGCCGAATCGCCGATATTGCCGATCGCGGTCGCATCGGCCGCGTTCTTCGACACATCCTGCAGCGCATCGGGCGAAATCACACCGGTAATGGTGATGAACTCGACCGGCAGCTGGCCCTGATTTGCAATGGTCGCGGTCTC
>CAYLSN010000060.1:0-749 GCA_964386015.1 uncultured Rhizobiaceae bacterium
TCGAGTTTCACCATTCTCGATACGGACGACGTCGTGCGCCTCGTCCGCCAGCTCATCCAGGCCGAGGGGCTGGACGACAAGCGCTGGCCGGCGCGGCAATTCGCCATGATGATCGATGGCTGGAAGAACCGGGGCCTGGGGCCGGCGGAAATTGCCGAGGGCGAGGCGCGCAGCTTCGGCAATGGCAGGGGCCGCGAGCTCTACGCTGCCTATCAGGGCCGGCTGCAGTCGCTGAATGCCTGCGATTTCGGCGACCTGCTCTGCCATCCGATCCGGATCCTGCGCGCCCATCCCGACGTGCTGGCCGAGTATCAGCAGAAGTTCCGCTACATCCTGGTCGACGAGTACCAGGACACCAATACGGCGCAATATCTGTGGCTGCGGCTGATCGCGCAGCGCGGCGAGGCGGAGCGCGCCCGCGGCGTGCGCCCGAATATCTGCTGCGTCGGCGATGACGATCAGTCGATCTATGGCTGGCGCGGCGCCGAGGTCGACAACATCCTGCGCTTCGAGAAGGATTTTCCCGGCGCCACGGTGATCCGGCTGGAACGCAATTACCGTTCGACCGAGCATATTCTCGGCGCCGCCTCGCATCTGATCGGGCACAATGAGGGGCGCCTCGGCAAGACGCTGTTCACCGAGAGGGTGGATCCGGACGATGAGCGCGTCAAGATACATGCCGCCTGGGATTCGGCGGAGGAGGCACGCGCCATCGGCGAGGAGATCGAGCAGCTCCAGCGGCGCGGGCA
>CAYLSN010000060.1:759-9556 GCA_964386015.1 uncultured Rhizobiaceae bacterium
CAACGACATGGCGATCCTGGTGCGTGCATCCTTCCAGATGCGGGAATTCGAGGAGCGGTTCGCGACGCTCGGCCTCAACTACCGCGTCATTGGCGGTCCGCGCTTCTTCGATCGCCAGGAGGTGCGCGACGCGCTCGCCTATCTGCGCATCGTCGCCCAGGGCGCCGACGATCTCGCCCTCGAGCGCATCCTCAATACGCCGAAACGCGGGCTCGGAGAGGCGGCGCAGCGCCAGTTGCACGATGCGGCGCGGGCTGCGGGCGTGCCGCTGCTGCAGGCGGCTGCCGATCTCGTCGCCACGGAGGAGATGAAGCCGGCCCAGCGTCATGCGCTGCGTAGCCTCGTCGAGATGATTCAGCGCTGGCAGGGCCTCATCGACCATGTCCGCCATACCGAGCTGGCCGAGCAGATCCTCGAGGAGAGCGGCTATGTCGAGATGTGGAAGAATGATCGCTCGCCCGATGCCGCGCAACGGCTCGACAACCTCAAGGAGCTGGTCCGCTCCATGGAGGACTATGAGAGCCTTCGCGCCTATCTCGAGCATGTCAGCCTGGTGACGGAGATCGAACAGGACGACAGGCTCGATGCCGTCAGCATCATGACGCTGCATTCGGCCAAGGGCCTCGAATTCGAGACCGTCTTCCTGCCGGGCTGGGAGGAGGGGCTGTTCCCGCACCAGCGGTCGCTGGACGAGAACGGGCGCGCCGGGCTCGAGGAGGAACGGCGGCTCGCCTATGTCGGGCTGACCCGGGCGCGGCGCAACCTGCATGTCTGGTTCGTGTCGAATCGCCGCATTCACGGGCTGTGGCAGTCGACCGTGCCGTCGCGCTTTCTCGACGAATTGCCCGAGGCGCATGTCGAGGTGGTGGAGGGCCGCGCCTATGGTGGCTACTCCATGGGATTCGGCACGGACCGTCCCTATGGCGCCTCGCGATTCGACCAGTCGGATCCCTTCGCCAATGCCTATGGCACGCCCGGCTGGCGGCGGGCGCAGGCGAATCGCTCCGAGGCGACGGCGCGCAACTGGGGCACGCGATCGGGCCACGCCGTCGAGCGCATCGGCTATGGCGAACCGGATTCGCCCTTCGGCGCCGGGCGCGGCTCGGTGAAGGGCCGGACCATCGAGGGCGAGCTCGTGGCCCGTTCGGTCGCCGACGCTCCGTCGCAGTTCAGCCCCGGGGACCGCGTCTTTCACCTGAAGTTCGGCAATGGCAATGTGGCCGCGGTCGAAGGCAACAAGCTGACCGTCGATTTCGACAAGGCCGGGCAGAAGCGGGTACTGGAAGGCTTCGTGCAGAAGCTGCCGGCCGGATAGAAAATTTTTTCCGCCGCGAAACCCGCATGGGCAGTTCCAAACGGGCCGGAAAGGCTCTAGAGCCTTTGCTGCTGAAAGGATTGCAGTCTTTTCTGCCCTGGCGGTCCGTTCCGCTCCGGCAGCGTCGAAATCCTCGCCCGATGGTCACGTCGGGCTGCGGTATTCGCCTCGCCGGATCGAACGCCGTCAAACTGCCTGCATTTCAGTATGGAGGGCTCCAGGAGCCCTTGCGCGAAGCACGAATCTGCCGGTAACTAGAACCATGGCCGACGATCTCATCCGCTACGACATTCTGGCGCAGGAAGCGCTGCGCGGCGTCATCCGCAAGGTTCTTGCCGAAGTGGCGCGCACCGGGCTGCCGGGCGACCACCACTTCTTCATCACCTTCATGACCGGCGCGCCCGGTGTGCGCATCTCCAGCCGGCTGAAGGAACGTTATCCGGAGCAGATGACCATCGTGCTGCAATACCAGTACTGGGACCTCAAGGTCTCGGACACGGGTTTCGAGGTTGGCCTGTCCTTCTCCGACATTCCCGAAAGGCTGGAGGTTCCGTTCTCGGCCATACGCGGCTTCTACGATCCTTCGGTCAGTTTCGAGCTCGAATTCGACGTCGAGCTTGCCGCGAAGGAGGAGGAAAAGGCCCCGGCGCAGCCCGAGGCCGCTCCGGCCCCCGAGAACGGCGCCGATGCGAAGGGGGCAGAAGTCGTTTCGCTGGACGCATTCCGCAAGAACAAGTAGCTCATGGCCGCGCCGCGCAAGCGCTCGATCACGATTCGCGGCCATCGCACCAGCTTTTCCATAGAGGACGCATTCCTCGATGAATTGCGGCGCATGGCACGCGAATCGGGCCGTCCGCTTGCGCGCATGGTCGCGGAGATCGACGCCGGGCGGGGTGAGGGCATCAATCTGTCCTCGGCCATCCGCCTCGCCGTCCTCGAAGATCTGAAGCGGCGCTTGCGCGACTGACCTTGCGCCGGGGCGCCCGGGAGATCTCGCCGGGCTGTGCATGGATTTCCGGCTCCTGAGGATTTTCCTGCAGCAGGATCAACGACCTGACAGAAAACTGCCGCCGCGTTTTTCCCCGTCCCTGCCGGCGGCCCTATCCTGCCGTTCCGGATCGCAGAGGAGAAGGAAACATGGCGAGCGAAGGGATTCTGGCCGGCACGAGGGCCTGTCGACGCGAATTCACGAACTGGCTGCGCACAGCAGGCCGATTGCATTGTCGGGGCGGCGTTCCGGCTGCAGGACCACCTACGGCGGCAGCGGATGCGGTGATGGCCGTGCCGCTACCTGCTCTGGAACAGGAAATCGAAAAAGCTGCGCTGCGGCCGCGCTTCTTCGGCGCGCCGGGCAGGCGCGGCAGGAGGCTGGGGTGCCGGAGCGGCTGCCGCCGGGGCAGCCGCAGGCGGGGTCAGGCGCATGGGGACGACGCTGTCGCGATGCACCGGAATGATGGTCGTCATTTCCGGCAGGGCGAGGATCTGCGGCGGAGCCGAGCGTTCCTCGGCCGTGAGCGGCTGCAACGTGGAATCCTGCGGCTCCTCCGGCGCGGTAAAGGGATCGGCGGGCAGCGGCTCCAGCGCGGAATCTTCCGGCATGACCGGGGCCATGATCGGTTCGGCGGGCAGGGGCTCCGGCGCGGGAGTGTCCGCCGGCGCGGTGTCCTGCCGTTCGATCGAGGCGTAGTGCCGGGCCTCGCGGCGCAGCCGCTGTCGTTCCAGCAGCCTTTCCTGCTCGTCCTCGACCCGTGCCTGCTCGATTTCGAGGGCGCGCTGGGTCAGGTACTGCGCCAGCGGGGCGGCGTCGAACTCGGCGCGCGGCGTCCGCACCGTTCCGGAGAGGGCGATGCGCAGCGCCGGCTCCGCGCCTGCCAGCGCTTCCCGGCCGGCGTCGAAGACAAGCTGGCCGTCGCCCTTCAGCACGCCGCTGGCGAGATCGATGTCGAAGGCGGCGTCGAGACTCGCGCCCGGATGCCGCAGCCGTACCGTCGGCGTGCGCGCAATTCCTCCGGCGACCGTAAAGGCAAGGCTTGCTTCCCTCGCCTCGAAGGTACCGGCGCGGACCTGGCCCAGCGCCTGCTCCGCCGCCGCTTGCGGATTCAAGGTGCGGCCGTCCTGGTCGGCCAGGCGGACAATGCCATCGAAGGCCTCGGGATTGATGCCGCGGATGGACAGGCGGTGCGCCGTGAGCGAACCCGAGCCGGACAGGGCGGAGACGAGGCCGCCAAAGGTCCGGCCGCTGGCGGACAGGCTGCCCGAAAGGCCGATTTCCGCCATGACGCCCAGCGATCCCGCCTCTCCCGCGGCAATGCGGGCGCCGGCGAGCTGGAACTGCGCCGAAAGCAGTCCGGAGCCGCCATTATTGGCGAAGTCGAGATCCCCTTCGAGGCTGCCGCCCGCGAAGCGGGCGCGGACGCCATCGAGGCGGATGCTGTTCTCGCCGAAGATCAGCCGCAGCTTCGCATCCGCGAGTTCGTGGCCGCCGCCAAGGTGGAGCTTCGCCGCGGTCAGCTCGACCTCGCCGGCAAAGGGCAGGCCGGGCTCCGCCGCGAAGGGTTGTTCCTTCCAGCCGTCACCCGACATGGGCGTGCTGGCGCTGCCCGCGACCATGGCAAGGACAGGCTCGAGATCGGCCTCGGAGAGGCGCAGTTCGCCCGTCCATCGCGGCTGCGAGCCGAGGCCGGCCAGCGCCAGCCGTCCTTCGACCCTGGCGTCGGCGACCTGCCCGTCAAGCTCCTCGACATCGGCGCGATCGCCCCGGTAGCGCAGCCGCGCCGCCAGGTCGACCGGCGTGCCCCAGCCGAGACCGGGGACAGACAGCCCGGAGGCGGCAAGCCATGGTTCGATGTCGGCGGCGGCAAGCTTCGCCCTGCCGTCGACGGCGATTTCCCCTTGCCGCGCCGAAGCCTTGCCGGAGAAGCTGCCGCGCAGGTCCTCGCCGCGCAGGGAGGCCTCGACCTGCAGCGAATCGCCCGGATCGCCGCGCAGGCTGAGCACGGCCTCCGCCGTCTCCGACATGCCGAGCGGCAGGGCGGGCAGGCCGAGCGCCGCAAGCACCCGCGCCGGTTCCGCGTCATTGCGGAGCGAAGCGGTCAGGGATACCGGTCCGGAGAAGGCTCCGTCATTGCGCCGGGCCGAGCCCGCGACGGTGAAGCTGCTGCCGCTGGCCGAGCCGTGGGCGCTGACGGCAAGGCCGAGCGAGCCATCATCATTGGTGGCGGCGCTGGCAACGAGATTGACGCTGGCCTCGGCCAGCAGGCGGGGCTCGATGGCAAGGCGCCGCGACAGCGCCCGGGCTGCCGCCGGATGGTGTTCCGCCAGCCAGCGCGCCAGCGGCGCGAGATCGTCCGCCAGGATTGCCGCGTCGAGCATGCCGCGCGGACGCTCCGGCAGGCCATGCAGGCTGCCGGTGGCGCTGATCGTGGCGCCGGCGAGGTCGGTGACGGAAAGGCGGTCGATCTCCAGCTGGCCGCCCTTGAGCCGCAGGGCGGTGTCGACCCGCGCCGCCGTCAGGCCGCCGGCCTGCACCGGGCCCGCCTCGATCTCGAAATCGAGGTCGTGATCGGCGAGGCGCGTCACGCCGCTGCGGTCGACGAACAGCGAGCCGAATGCGAGCAGGCCGTCGAGGTCCAGCGCGCCGCCCTTCAGGCGCAGCAGCATGGAGGGGCGCGCATCCGCCGGCACATGATGATCGATCTCGCCGGAAAAGCGCGCTTCGCCGAGGATCAGCTCGAGTTCGCGGAAATTCTGCCGCCTCCGGCTGAGGGTGACCCGCGCCTGCAACCCGGCGGCGCCGAGCCGGCGTATGGCATCGTCCACATCCTCGGAGATCCAGGCGGCGAAACCGGAAGGCTGCGCCACGGCGAGCAGCAGGTTGCCGTGAAATTCGGGCAGGTCGCCGAGCGCCAGGATGCCGTCGGCCTCGAGCGTCGACCGACCCGGCAGCTGCGCCGAGAACCGGCGGATGCGCCAGCCCTGCGCCACGGGCTCGGCGGCAAGATCGACGTCGCGGATCGTCGTGTCGCCGGCGATGATCGCGGGCAGGCGCAGCTGCACCGTGCCCGGAATCGTCGGATGCGGCAGCGCATCGATCGCCGATTGCAGCGCCGCGAGGCGCTGGTCGAACGGCATGGAGGCCTGCCGGCCCGCCTGCGCCTCGGCGAGCCGCATCTGCTGGCCGTCGACCCGCACCGTGAAGTTCGGCTCGAAGCCGAGATCGAGGAAAGCCGAGCCCTCGGCCATGTAGGGATTGGCGGCGGGGCCGGTCTCGAGGCGGAATTCCGACACTTCCAGCCGCTGCTGGTCGAAGGCGAAGACGCCCTGGATGCGGTAGTCGAGCGGCATGGAGGGCTGCTCGACGCTGATCCTGAACGGTTCGGCCGCGCTTTCCGCCGCCGACAGGGTAGCGAGGCGGAACGTCCCGGCATAGGCGATCGCCTGGCGCAGCTGCAGCGTTCCCTCGGCCTCGACGGTCACCTGCGCCGTCTGCGGCCTGGCCTGCAGGCGCAGCGCGATCGATCCGTCGGGCTGGTAGGCGCCGGTCGAGGCGGTCAGGGAAAGGGGGCGGCCATCGAAGCGCAGCGACCCCTGCATCTGCCACGGCCCCGACAGGGATTTCGCCGAAAGCGTCGCGTCGATGTCGCTCAGCTCATGCTGCCGGCCATTGACGGCGAGCCGCAGCCCGATCTCGCCGCCCGTCACCGTGACCTTTTCCAGCGCCACATTGCTGGGCCCGAGGCGCAGATCCGGATTGAGCGTCCAGTCGATGCGGCCGTCCTCGCCAACTTCCAGCCGGGCGCGCGGCCCCTCGATACGCATGTCGACGATCAGCAGTTCGCCGCGGAGCAGCGGCGCAAGTTCCGCATCCATGGAGAAGCTGTCGACCGTAAGCCAGGGCTCGTCCGGCCGGGTGCCTGCCACCTCGATGCCGGTGAAGGCGAGGGAGGGAAACGGCAGCAATCGCGCCGTGGCCTCGCCGCGCACCTTCACCTGCCGGCCGAGAATGCGGCTTGCCTCGCGCTCGAAGTCCGAGCGGTACGAGGTCCAGTCGATGAAATACGGGCCGACCAGCGCCGCGGTCAGCACAAGCACGACCAGACTTCCGATGATGACGAACAGTCTCGCCAGCACGGCGGCTCCCCAGTTCCGGCGCCCGCTTGCGCCATACGCTATTACGCCTTGCCCGGTTGTCGATATCGTGGCGGCCGCGGGAGGATGTCACACCCGACGAGGCGACGGCAAGGGCGAAGCCGCCTCGCAAACCCCGCAAATTGCGGGCAATCACCCGCCCGCATCCGGCTGTGGCAGGATCTTGCCCGGATTGAGGATGCCGAGCGGATCCAGCGCCGCCTTGATGGCGCGCATGACGTCAAGGCCGGCCTCCCCATGCTCGAGCTGCATGTAGGGGCGTTTGCCCTGGCCGATGCCGTGCTCGCCGGTGCAGGTGCCGTCCATGGCGAGCGCGCGGCGGTTCATGCGGCCGACCAGCCGCTCCACCTTCGCCACTTCCTCCGGGCTGCCGGGATCCATGAGCATCAATACATGGAAATTGCCGTCGCCGACATGGCCGACAATGGGCGCCTGCATGCCTTCGCCAGCCAGGTCGGCCTCGGTCTCGGCGATGCATTCGGCAAGGCGGGAGACCGGCACGCACACATCGGTGGACAGGGCGCTGGCGCCCGGACGCAGCGCAAGGGCAGCCCAGAAGGCATTGTGCCGCGCCTTCCACAGCTTCTGGCGTTCCTCCTCCGCCGTCGCCCAGCGAAAGGGCCCACCGCCGTGGCTGGTGGCGATTTCCCCGAAGGCGGCCGAATCCTCGCGCACCGAATTGTCGCTGCCGTGGAATTCGACGAACAGACAGGGCGAATCGGGATAGTCCAGTTTGGACCAGGCATTGATCGCCTGCATCTGCATGCGGTTGAGGAGTTCGATGCGGGCGACGGGGATGCCCGACTGGATGGTCTCGGTGACGGCGCGGCAGGCCGCCTCGACGGTGAGGAAGGGGCAGACGCCGCCGGCAATCGCCTGCGGAATGCCATGCAGCCGCAAGGTCAGCTCGGTGATGATGCCGAGCGTGCCTTCCGAGCCGATGATGAGGCGGGTGAGGTCGTAGCCGGCGGCGGACTTGCGCGCCCGCCTGCCGGTGCGGATGATCTCGCCGCTGGCCATGACGGCCTCGAGCGACAGGACATTGTCGCGCATCGTCCCGTAACGCACCGCATTGGTGCCGGCGGCGCGCGTCGCCGCCATGCCGCCGAGGCTGGCGTTGGCGCCGGGATCGATCGGGAAGAACAGGCCGGTGTCGCGCAGATGCTGGTTGAGCTGCTCGCGCGTCACGCCGGGCTCGACCGTGCAGGTCAGGTCCTCCGCGTGGACGGCAAGAATGCGGTCCATGCCGCTCATGTCGACGACGATGCCGCCGCAGGGCGCGTTGACATGCCCTTCCAGCGAGGTTCCGACTCCGAAGGGGATCACCGCCATGCGGTGCTGCGCGCAGATCTCGACGATCCGCTGCACTTCCTCGCGGCTCTCGACGCGGATGACCCCGTCCGGCAGCTGCGCCGGCAGGTAGGTCGTCGTATGGCTGTGCTGGCGCCGTACCGCCTCGCCGGTCTGCAGCCGGTCGCCGAACCGTTCGCGCAGCTGTTCCAGCGCGCGCGCCGTCCGGGCCCGGTAGCGCTCCGTCATGCTCGATTCCGCAGTTCCCATTTCCCTGGTCTCCAGTTGCAATTGGCGGCGAATCTATCCCGGCCAGCGAGGGGTGGGGACAGAAAAGTTACGCGACCGGCGCGCCGAGTCCCGCAAGGATCTGTTTTTCCACGACCCGAGCCGGCGATTGCGGCCATTGGCCGCCACAATTCATGCAACACCTCGCCGCCATGCCGCACCCTCCGGCCTCTTTCCTTTTCGGTCGAGTCCGTCCAGATTGCCGCCGATCACCAGGGGAATCATGCACATGACGCCTGACGCGCTCTTCCGTTCCAGCCGGCTGGCGATCGAGCCGGAATGGATCGACTATAATGGCCACCTCAACATGGCCTATTACATGGTGCTGTTCGACCGTGGCGGGGACGAGTTTTCCATGTCCGTCGGTCTCGGGCCGGAATATGCGGCGACCCGGCGGCTGACCACCTACACGGCGGAAGCGCACATCGCCTATGTCCGCGAGCTGCATCTCGCCGATCCGGTCATCGCGACGATGCAGCTGCTCGATCACGACGCCAAGCGCATGCACACCTACCAGGAATTGCGCCACGCCGATGAAGGCTGGCTGGCGGCAACCTGCGAGACAATGACCCTGCATGTCGACATGAGCGGGCCGAAGGTCGTCCCGTTTCCGCCCGACATCGCCGCCCGCCTGGCGGAAATCGCCGCGGCGCAGTCAGCGCTGCCGTGGCCGGAGCGGGCAGGACGCAGGATCGGAATCAAGCGGGCGTGACCGCGAGGGTCATGCCTCCGCCTTCCGGCATGACGGGATCATGA
>CAYLSN010000060.1:9656-10908 GCA_964386015.1 uncultured Rhizobiaceae bacterium
TCCTGGTTGGCGCATGATCTTGTCCGTAAAGTGGAGACCACTTTCCGGGATCATGATCCTGGTTGGCGCATGATCTTGTCCGTAAAGTGGAGACCACTTTCCGGGATCATGCGCTGCTCGCTTCCTCATATTGTCCTGCGAGCTCCAGCCACAATTCCTCGGTGCGCTCCAGCTCGCGTGACAGTTCCGCACGCCTGCGGGCAAGCTCGCCGGCGCGGCCCGGATCGGTCTCGTAGATGCGAGCATCGGCGAGCGCCCGGTCAATTTCCTCGATCTTCACGCGAAGATTCTCCATCAAACCCTCGGATTCCCTGATTTTCTTCAGGAGCGGCTTGAGGGCCTCCCGCCGGTTTGCCTGTTCGCGGCGCTGGTCCTGCCGCGAGGGTTTGGGCGCCGCCTTGCCGCGCTCGCGATTCTCCTGCGTGAACAGCCGGCGGTAATCGTCGAGGTCGCCATCATAGGGGCGCACTGTCCCGTCCGCCACCAGCCAGAGGCGGTCGGCGGTCGCCTCGACCAGGTGGCGGTCGTGCGAGATCAGGATGACGGCGCCCTCGAATTCGTTCAGCGCCTCGATCAGCGCGGCGCGGCTGTCAATGTCGAGATGGTTGGTCGGCTCGTCGAGAATGATCAGATTGGCGCCGCCGAACGTTGCCAGCCCCATCAGCAGCCGCGCCTTCTCGCCGCCGGAGAGGTCGCGGGCCGGCGTGTCCATCTTCTCCGTCGCCAGGCCCATGGCGGCGACGCGGGCGCGCACCTGCGCCTCCGGCGCGTCCGGCATGCGCCGGCGTACATGCTGGCAGGCCGATTCGTCCGGCACGAGGTCGTCGAGTTGATGCTGCGCGAAAAAGGCGGTCGTCAGGCCCGGCGCCCGCGTGATCTCGCCCTGCTCGCAGGGCAGGCGCCCGGCCAGCAGCCTGGCGAAGGTCGACTTGCCGTTGCCGTTCGCGCCCAGAAGGGCGATGCGGTCATCGGCATCGATGCGCAGGCTGAGCCGCGACAGGACCGGCTTGCCCGGCTCATATCCGACCGCCGCCCCCTTGAGGGCGATGATCGGCGAGGCGACCGCCTTCTGCGGCTGGGCAAAGCGGAAGGGAATGACGTCCTCGCGCAGGAGAGCGGCGACCGGCTTCATCTTCTCCAGCGCCTTCAGCCGCGACTGCGCCTGCCTCGACTTGGTCGCCTTGTAGCGGAAGCGCTCGACGAAGCTCTCCATGTGCTTGCGCTGCGCCTCCTGCTTGACGCGGCTCTTCTC
>CAYLSN010000061.1:0-9979 GCA_964386015.1 uncultured Rhizobiaceae bacterium
GCCCGTCCAGGTCGTCGCGCGCGGCGAGGAACTGGAAGGTGCCGACCCGGATATGGCTCGCGGCGACACGCGCAATGATGGCGCCCGGCAGGCGGGTCTCGCGATAGACATGCTCGCCCGTGGCGACCAGCGCCAGGGTGCGGGTGGTCGGGATGCCCAGCGCGTGCATCGCCTCGCTGACGATGTATTCGCGCATCATCGGCCCGAGCGCGGCGCGGCCGTCGCCATTGCGCGAGAAGCGGGTCTGACCGGAGCCCTTGAGCTGCAGGTCACGCAGCCGGCCGTGCCGGTCCGTCAGCTCGCCGATCAGCACGGCGCGGCCGTCGCCGAGCTGCGGCACGAAATTGCCGAACTGATGGCCTGCATAGGCCTGGGCAATCGGCCGGGTCCCCTGCGGAAACCGGTTTCCCGCCAACATTGCGAGCCCCTCGGGGCCGCGCAGCCAATCCGTTCGCAGACCGAGCTCCGCCGCGAGCTCCTCGTTCAGCGACAGCAGCCGCGGCGCTGCCACCGGCGACGGCTCGGCCGGCGCATGGAGCCGCGCGGGAAGCGCATCGGCATAGCTGTGCCGGAAGCCGGGCATTTCCCCGGGGCCTGCCGGCATTGTCGGTCCGGGGGTCGTCCCGGAATCGGCATGGGCTCGATTCATGACCTCGAATGACTCCGCTGACGGTTTCCGCCTTCCCGGTCCCGGAGGGCAATTCCAGGCCACGGGGAAGGGTCCGGTCGATACCATATCATAATGCTCGGGAAGTCATCCGGCTCCAGGGCCTCGTGCGATAGGGGCCCGTCGGGTCAATGGTGTTTTCACGTAGTATCGCCAGGGCAGGATAGCTGCTAGGTCAGAACCGGTTCGCCGCTCGCCCCTGGCGACGGGCCAACGGCGGGAGAAATCGCGGATCTCCCGCCGTTCCGTTCGGGTCAAACCCGCAGCCGGGTGCCGCGATGCTCAGCGGCGGGAGGAATCGGTAAAGGAGAGCGCCCCCATCCTGTTCAGGATCAGCACCACCGCCACGGAGAGCACGACGATGATGGACGAGAGGGCAAGCATGCTGGGGCGGAAATCGACCTGCATGTCGACGAACATGCGGGCGGGAAGGGTGCTGGTCGAATCCGCCGTCAGGAAGAAGGCGATGGGAACGTCGCCGAACGAGACGATGAAGGCGTAGATCATGCCGGTGCCGACGACGATCCGCAGGTGATCGCCTGGCTGCGAGCCCAGGCCGACAAGGGCGCGCGGATCATGGGGATCTGCGCGGGGGCAAAGGTGGTCGCGGCCGCCGGCTTGCTCGACGGAAAGCATGCGACGACACACTGGTACTATCTGGGCGAGATGCTCGAGCTCAGCCCGACGGTCAGATATGTACCGGACCGGCGCATGGTGGCGGACGACGGGGTCGCCACCACCACGGGGATCTCCGCGTCGATGCCGATGATGCTGACGCTGATCGAAGCCATTGCCGGCCGGAAGAAGGCGGAAGAGGTCGCCGCGGTGCTCGGTGTGACGACCTGGGATGCCCGCCATGCCAACAAGGCGTTCCGGCTCACGCGTCCCTTTGCGATGACCGTGCTCGGCAACCGGCTCGCCTTCTGGAACCGCGAGGAAATCGAGGTGCGCATCGACAACGGCGTCGATGAAGTGTCGCTGGCGCTGGTGGCAGATGCCTGGTCGCGCAGCTACCGGTCGAGCGCCCGCACGCTTGCTGCATCGCGCAAGACCGTCATCAGCGCCAACGGTATCCGCATCCTCCCGGATATCGACGCGGCAGCCGTTCGGCAGGGCCACCGGATTGACATTGCAGCGGATATCCCTCCTGCTGGCATGCTCGAACTGACCCTTCAGGCCATCGCCGAACGCTACGACGCGGCGACAGCACACGTGGTCGCAATGCAACTGGAATATCCGTGGCGAGGCGGCGGTACGTGAAGATGCCGTCGCCCCCGCACCGACCGGGACAGCATGCCGGCGCCGGCCGCACCGTCCGATCATTCTCGGGGCAACACCGACCGACAAGCGAAAGGAACGACCATGCCCAGCACCGTGAACCTTCACCGCGTCTTCGCCGCCAGTCCCGAAAAGGTCTTCCGCGCCTTCGTCGAGCCGGATGCACTCGCAAGCTGGCTGCCGCCCTATGGCTTCCTCTGCACCGTGCATGAGCTGGATGCACGGGCGGGCGGTGTGCGCCGCATGTCCTTCCGGAACTTCACGACCGGCGAGAGCCACTCCTTTGGTGGCAGCTATCTTGAACTCGTACCGGGCGAGCGGCTCGTCTATGTCGACCGTTTCGACGACCCGAATCTGCCCGGCGATCTGCGGGTCACCGTCACCTTCAGCCAGGTTTCGGTTGGCACCGAGATGACCATCGAGCAGTCCGGCATCCCGGACCTGATCCCGCGCGAGGACTGTTACCTCGGCTGGCAGGACTCGCTCGACAAGCTCGGCCGGCTCGTCCAGCCGGAGATCGACCGATAGCCGGCGCCGTTCGACGGCGCCGCGCAATCCCGTCTTCGTCGCGTCCCGTGAGTGAGCAAGGGAACCGAGGCTCCCTCCGGCAGTTGATTCGATCAAGCCGGGAGACCGGCCCCGCTTACGTGACACACCGATAGGAACTTGGCGGGACCGGCGGCCGGCCAGATATCCAGGATCTGATCAACCTGGGGACCTTAACCGCGACGGGGATTCCCATGCAATGGACGAAGGACAAGCCGGGCACGATGTCCGGCGCCAGCAGAGGCCGATACGATGTTGCGATCGTCGGCGGCGGCCCGGCCGGGTTGACTGCCGCAACCTATCTGGCGCGGTTCCGGCGGTCCGTTGTCGTGCTGGACGCAGGCAACCCGCGTGCTGCGCTGATCCCCTTGTCAAGAAACTGTCCGGGCTTTCCCGAGGGGATCGGCGGGACCGCCTTGCTGCGCCGCCTGCGTGAACAGGCGAGCGCCTACGGCGCCGACATCGTCAAGACAACTGTGCGCTTCATCGACGGACAGCAGGATGGCTTCGCGCTGTCGACGGATTCCGGCAATGTCGATGCTTCTCGAGTCATCCTTGCGACCGGGTTGGTCGACAAGGTTCCTGCGATCGACGGCCTGCACGAGGCGATCGCGGCGGGGTCGGTCGGCCTGTGCCCGGTCTGCGACGGCTATGAGGCAATCGCCAGGAGGGTCGGTGTCCTCGGCCCGGCGGAGGATGCCCTGAAGGAAGCATTATTCCTGCTGACATACAGCAAGGACGTCGTCATTCTGGCAAACCAGCCGGAAAAGGTCGGAAAATCGGTACGGAAACAGGCGGCGATCTCCGGCATTGCGATCTGGGATATGGTTGCCGACCTAAGCCCCGGCGCCGACGGGCTCGACGTGACCCTGAGCGATGGGTCGAAGCGGCAGCTCGACATGCTCTATCCGGCCCTGGGCTGCGATGTTCGCTCGGAGCTTGCCGCGCAGATCGGCGCAGATTGCGACGCCCAGGGTTTCATCCTGGTCGGACCCCATCTGGAGACATCGGTACCCGGCATCTACGCCATAGGCGACGTCGCGCAGGCATTGAACCAGATCGCCGTCGGCTTCGGACATGCGGCGCTTGCCGCGACCCACATTCACAACGCCTTGCGCGAACGCGATCCTCTACACAATCGAAGCGTACCAGCATGAGTGCCGGTGGGGCCTCGGCTCAGCGAGGCCCCAAGCCACTATCGCGAGGCCTTGTAGAGCTTTGCTGCGATTTCCATCATCTCCTCGGGCGCGTAGTCCGGGGTGAACGCCGACGGCACCCCGGTGAGCTGGTGGATCTTTCCGCCGTCAGGCATGCCTTCCACCACTTCGAGTTCGCCCGGCGGGTCGTCCGGCAATGCCGTTTCGCCCTGGCCCCAGATTCCCGCAATCTCCTTGTAGTCGTCCGGGCTGAAAGTGTAGAGCCGCCGATGCGACCCCTCGTCCAGGTACTTCTGGCACTCCGGGATGTTGCCGAGGGGAATATTCGGTGTCGGCAACATCTTCTCGATGGAGACCCCGGTGAGCTGCTTGAGCGCCAGCGCATAGGCATGGGCATGCACCGAGCCCCGAACCAGCAGATAGCCGCACACTTCGCGTCCGGTCGGGTCGGTCAGGGTTTCATAGACGCGGAGCTTGTGCAGGCGCGCACCGCATTCGAGGTGGAAGTTGTGCAGCAGGTCCACGATGACATTTCCGGTCGTGGTGACGAAATCCATGTTCCAGGAATTCGCGTTGCTGTTCATCGGCATCGAACCGCCACCGTTGGACAGGAAAGCGCCGGCCAGCCGGATATCCTTCATTGCCTCGTAGGGCGCGCCGGAGATGTCGCCGCCGTTCTCCTCGTCCGCGCCTTCCACATCGGGACCATTATTGAGCATGGCGACGCCGTTGCTCACCAGTTCGACATGGCCGAGTTCCTCCGCGGTGATCGCCGCGACCAGTCCGTAGAACGGTTTCAGCCTCGACTTGCTGCGGAAATTGAAGCTTTGGAACAGGTAATTGCCTAAAGTGGACATCTCGCCATACTTGCCGCCGAGAAGTTCCTGCAATGCGGCTCCGGCATTGGGGTCGGGAGCAAGCGGGGGCGGGATTTCGATCTGCAGCCTATCGACACGTAAGAACATGTTGTCGTCTCCAGGAAGGGAGGCCCTTTGGGTCCCAACCAACTGCGGCAGGTTACGTTCCCTCAGGGCAGAGGAAATTCTGCATGCCCAGCGGGCATATGTGCCCTGGAGCGTTCCCTAAGTGACAGGGCACCCCGCTGATGGTGCCGCCATGTATCCGGCCTGTAGATGCGGCCTTTCGTGCCGTGAGCTATGATACTCTTCATGCGGGATCTCACGCCTAACGTGGCGTAGTCGGGGAGTCAGGCTAGGTAGAGCTTTGCATGTTGCTCGCGCAGCATGTTCTTCTGTATCTTGCCCATGGTGTTGCGCGGCAGCTCATCCACAACCAGCACCCGCTTCGGGATCTTGAACTTCGCCAGCATGCTCTCCAGCGACGAACGCACCTCGGCCTCGTTGACTGTCTTGCCGGACCGAGCTGTCACAACTGCCGTCACTGCTTCGCCGAGATCGGGATGCGGCAGGCCGATCACAGCGGACTCGGCGATGTCCGGCAGCGCATCGAGCGCATTCTCGATCTCGGCCGGATAGACGTTGAAGCCGCCGGAAATAATGAGATCCTTGGCGCGGCCGGAGATGATGAAATAACCGTCCGGATCGACATAGCCGAGGTCGCCGGTGATGAACCAGCCGTCCGGCCTGAACTCCTGGGCCGTCTTTTCGGGCATGCGCCAATAGCCCTTGAACACGTTTGGACCCTTAAGCTCGATGACGCCGATCTCGCCTTGCGGCAGCGGCCGGCCGGTTTCCGGGTCGGCGATGCGTACTTCCACCCCGGGCAGCGGGAAGCCTACCGCGCCTGGCCGACGCTCGCCGTCATAGGGATTGGAGGTGATCATGTTGGTCTCGGTCATGCCGTAGCGCTCGAGGATGGCGTGACCGGTGCGCTCGGCAAAGACGCGATGCGTCTCGGCTGACAGCGGGGCCGAGCCGGAGATGAAGAGGCGCATGTGCGCGGCCGCCGCGCCGTTGAAGCGCTTGTCGCCGAGGAGCCGGATATAGAAGGTCGGCACGCCCATCATTACGGTGGAATGCGGCAACGCCGCGATCACCGCATCGAGGTCAAACTTCGGCAGGTAGATCATCGACGAACCAGACAACATCACAGTGTTGATTGCTACGAACAGACCGTGGGTATGGAAGATCGGGAGCGCGTGAAGCAGCACGTCGTCGGCTCTGAAGCGCCAGATGTCGACCAAGGCCAACGCGTTGGAGCGCAGGTTCTCGTGCGTGATCATCGCGCCCTTGGATCGGCCGGTGGTGCCGGAAGTGTAGAGGATCGCCGCCATATCATGGGCGTCTGTCTCGACGGTCGCGAAGTCCGCCTCCTGCTTGGCGGCGAGCGCCTGCAACGAGCCCGTGCCCGTGCCATCCAGCGTCTCGACGCGGGGCGCGCCTGCGCCGAGGCCGGCCTTTAGTGCGTCGATGCCGGTCGGTTCGCAGACGACCAGGACCGGTTCGGCATCTTTGACGAAATAGGCCACTTCGGCCGGCGTATAAGCGGTATTGAGCGGCAGGTAGACTGCGCCGGCGCGCAGGCAGCCGAGATAGAGCCAGACGCTGTCAACGTGCTTGCCGGTCTGGACCGCGACGCGATCGCCCGGCTTTACGCCCAACACCGCCAGAGACCGCGCATAGCGGCCGGACCAGTCCAGCATGTCGCCATAGGTGAACATCGCGCCCTCCTCGGTGCGCAGGAAAGCCTGAAAGGGATCCGCGACCCGCTCCGCGATGGTTTGAAAAAGGTTGCCGCTCATCCATTCCCTCCAATTTCGTCCGGGCGCAGCGCCAGACGGGAAAAGCCGGACTGCATAAAGACTACGCCCTCTTTGGCTGACGTGCCCTGGATGAATCGGATCGATCCTGGCTAGAGTTTTTCACTTGCTGCGGTGTGCGCCGATTTTGGACCGCCCGACTGCGTAAACTTGGTCGGGGTGACCTGATGTGGTGGACGGCTCTCCCTCATGTGACTTCTGCCAGCCTTACCATTGCGCGTTGTTCGCCGGTCCCGCGATATCTCATACTTGGAGCTCTGCGAGGGCAGCATCGTTCATCACACATCTTCTTCTGGGTTACACCAAACCTCGTCAATACAGATCGGAGGCAATCTTCTGCCGAGGCTCTGGGTTCCGCTCCAACGAGCGGGGCGCAACAGCCACAGGACTCACATCATGAGCCATTGGCATCTCCCGCCGGCACAGAAGGAATTGCTTGGGTGTCATCCCGAAGACGCGCTTGAAATGGCGGGTCATGTGGCTTTGGTCAGCAAAACCTGCTTCTGCCGCCGCGACCGCGATCGTATCGCCTTGCATGAGCCTGGCAGCCGCATACTGGATGCGTATACGCATCAAGTATGCGTGCGGTGTCGTTCCCACGCGCTGCCGGAAGGTACGGATGATCTGATAGACACTATAGCCACTCGCCTTCTCAATGTCGCGCAGTGTAATCTGTTCAGCAAAATCACGAGCCAGTTTCGACTTGATCAGTTCAAAGATGCGGGCGGGTGTATGCGCCTCTGCACCATTTGGATTGGTAGTGTCGCACTCCGCCTTCAAATCAGCCCGAGATGACGGTAGCCGGGCACGCCTGCCAGTGGCGCCGCACAGGGCACGGGTCGGTGATGTCATTGGCTGTCCTCCCGAATTGCGGCCCGGCCGCGCGCCGGACAGTGGCCGCATTCACTTTTCTAATTGTCAAGTATGCAAGAGATCAGCCCCATGATACAATGAAACTTGTTTCAAGTTTCGCTTGCATGAAAGTCAATCAAATGGCCAAGCTCCCGCCGTTGAACGCTCTGCGTGCCTTTGAAGTCGCCAGCCGGCACTTATCCTTCAAGCACGCAGCCGAGGAACTCTGCGTGACCCAAGGCGCCATCAGCCGACACATCCAGAATCTGGAAGCACATCTGGGCGTAGCGCTATTCGAACGTGGGCATCGCCGCGTCGCGCTGACGGCGGAAGGCATGCGCTATGTCCACGATATCCGCGAAGCATTCCGGCGCTTGCAGGAGGCAACCGACAAGATTGTTGCCAGCAGCAACCAGCGCAGTCTCAAGGTGAAGGTACCGCCTACCTTCGCGATTCGCTGGCTGGTTCCGCGACTTGCCGGATTCCAGGCACGATGTCCGGACATGTCGCTGCAGATATCTACTCCCTTTGTTACACCCGTGTTCGAACAAGATCTCGACATAGCCGTCAGCTATCCGGCGCCAAGCGTGCCAGACGACATTGCCTGCGAACTAATGTTCGACGAGCTTCTGACACCCGTGATTAGCCCTGCCTTGGCGAGTGGCTCAATCCCGATCAAGGTTCCCGACGACCTATGCCATCATGTGCTCCTCCATTCGCTTACAAGGCTCGGTGATTGGTACCTGTGGCTGAAAACTGCCGGAACAACCAAGGTGGATCCCGAGAGCGGGGTACGGTTCGAAAATCCCGGCTTGGTCTACCAAGCAGTAGCTGAAGGGGTCGGCGTTGCCGTCGGCCAGCTTCACTTTGTAACGGATGATCTATTGTCGGGACGACTCGTCGCGCCGTTCCGCATGGTGACGGTACGTGACACAGGCTACTTCCTGGTCTACCCCAAGAGCCGCCTGAAGAATCCTCATGTACGTGAGTTCCGCGACTGGATCCTTGAGGAGGCGGAGAAGAGCAAATCTCTTGCACGCAGCCAGTTCGAATGGATCATCTGCTGACGGGGACCAGGATCGATTTGGCTAGGGTAGCCTTGCGAGACGCGCACGGCGGCGCCGCGCGCCACCCTCCCTCTTCACCAGAGCGCGGTCAGCAAGGGCGCATATCGCAGGGGCGGCTGGCACTTCGTCACCCGATACGTAGCGCTCGTGATTTCTCTCCACCTTATCGAGTTCGTAGCGGTAGTTGACCATCAAGCCACAGGCATTTCGAATGGCCTTTGGCGACATGTCGCCGAAACAATTGATACGAGCAAGCGACGCGCCGTTTCCAAGATGGAATCGCGCCACCGGATCGATGACGCGCCCGCGGTGATCCCGCGCGTAGAGAAAATAATAGGCTGCCAAGGCAGGAAGAAGCTGACTCAGCTTATCCAGAATTGCAGGATCTTCATGCCAGCCCTCCGCTGAGGTGAGCGTCCGCACCTCCTCCGCCTGGGCAAGCGGAGCGCCCGCCAGCCAGCCGGCAAAGCCTGGAACGGGTGACAGTGTAACGAACTCCCGCAATTCGGTAAGTTCCCGACGCAGTTCCTCAACCACCTGCTTGATGAGGAAATTGCCGAATGAGATGCCGCGCAAACCCTCCTGGCAGTTCGAGATGGAATAGAACACCGCATGCGTGGCGCTATCTGCGGCAACTGGCGAACGATCCTCCGCCAAGAGAGGAGCAATCGCTGAGGGCACGTCGTTGGTCAATGCGACTTCGACGAAAATAAGCGGCTCGTCCGGGAGCGCCGGATGGAAAAATGCGTAGCACCGCCGGTCTTCCGGCTCCAATCTGCGCTTCAGGTCTTCCCAGCCCTGGATTTCGTGCACCGCCTCATAGCGGATCACCTTCTCCAGAATGCGCGCTGAGGTGCCCCAATCGATCCGCTGTAGCGTCAGGAATCCCCGGTTGAACCAGGACGAAAAGAGGTGGACGAAATCGAGATCAACTGCGGCGTAGCGGTCAGGATCTTTCGATTGGCGGTTGAGAAGATCTTCCCGCATTTGCACCAAGGTCGCGGTTCCGCCTAAGGCAAGGTTAAGGCGGCGAAAGAGATCCTGTCGACGTGCCTCAGCCGCCCGTTGCAACTCCGCTGCGGCGAGCTCGCTAGGTGTGTCTTGATAAGATCTTGCTGCGTCTCCGAGCCTCCCGTGGTCTACACCGAAGCTAGTCTCCAACATCGTCAGAAACTCACCCCGACCCCGCTCGTCGAGACCATGCCAGAATCTCAGGATCGAACTGGCGATCGCGGTGCCAGACGCTTCGCCCACGCTGGTCAGAAGTGTGTTGCACCATGTCTCTATCGATCGCGCCCCCGCCCCTGACGTGATGAGCCTATGCGGCAGGAACTCGCCACCAAGGCGGGTAAGGCGTTGAATAAGGTCACCGAAAAAACTCCCTGCCATCGGTTTTCTCATTCGAGCCGAATCAGCTTCCGCAAGCTTCTTACCCGGCTGGGCCGAGGCGTATCCGGAAACACGGCTGACCAGGCTGTATGCGCCACTTCGCCGACATAAACATCTCCGCGCGAGTCAACGGCTATCCCGTGCGGCGCTACGAACTGTCCAACCTTGAGTCCGGCGCAGCAACCGCCGACGCGTCCAAGAAGCCGTCCTGAATTGTCAACGATACTGACGCGGGGACCGAGGTTCGGATAGCGCAAATTGGAACTCAGCATGGGTCCAAGTT
>CAYLSN010000061.1:9989-10837 GCA_964386015.1 uncultured Rhizobiaceae bacterium
ACCGGCTCGGGTCCGGGCTCCATCACCATCCCACATGGGCGGTGCAAATTGTTCCACTGAGTTTCATACTTGCCGTTGCCATCGAAGACTTGAATGCGATGGTTCTCACGGTCTGCAACATAGACCCACCCTTCCTTGTCGCAGCAGACATTGTGGACAAGGTTGAACTGTCCGGGATCGGTGCCAACCCCGCCCCACGACATGATGTACCTACCGTCGGGTGTAAACTTATGCACATGCGCATTACCGTATCCGTCGGAAACATAAATCTCTCCCAGCGGCGAGAGGGCTGTGTGGGTACAACGGTGGAAGGGTTTGCCACTCATGAATGGCGATGGCTGGCCCGGCACGCCGATCTCCATCACGATCTTGCCGTCCAGTGTGCACTTGCAGACTGTGTGCCGACCATCGTCAGTCAGATAAATCGTATCATCCGGTCCCATATCGACACCGTGCGCATGAGGGAATATGCCTTCGCCCCATGAGCGCAGAAAGTTACCTTCGCGATCGAACACCATCATCGGATGTTCGCCCCGATTGAAAACATACACATTGTCGTTACGGTCGACGCCAATATCGGCAACCTCAACAAAATCCCAACCGTCTGGAAGCTTCGCCCAATTGTCGTCTACCCGGTAACGATATTTGCCGTAGCCGACGATCGTCTCGCCTTCGAGATCCTGAACGACCTCCACCGACTGTTCGTTCATCGTCCTGCCTCCTCTCCCACGCTGGAATCCAGGCCGATCAGCTCTGCTGCATTTGTGCTGGTAAGCCGCCGGATATCTTCTTCCCGGTAGCCAAGATCGAGTAACACCTCGATCACCGCCCGCGATCCTTCGGCGAGC